>JBLNFC010000140.1:0-4740 GCA_050263355.1 Acidobacteriota bacterium | reverse complement strand
AAGATTTTATCCACCGGGTGGGCAGAACAGGGCGGGCCGGATCTCAAGGTCTTGCCTCGACGCTGGCTGCAGGGCCCGAGGTCCTGGAATTACGAACCATCGAGCGCGCGCTCCAATTACGGATCGAACGAGTGCAGATGGAATCTTCCGCCTATGACGGGCCAAAGCGCATTATTCAAAACACGCTGGCATCGAGGACTTTGACTGCGTTGCCGGGAGAGGTGTTTGTCTAGAAGGAATGCCAAGTCGCCGGCGCGTGGAGTCTCCGGCGACTTGCAACCAACGGAGTCATTGTTCGATACCGAGTTCGCTGTGTGGAGCAGGTTCCTCTGCATCATCGGACTCATCTTCACCAACGTTGAACAGTGCTGCCTGGGCGGCCGCGTGTTCTCTCAGTTCGGCCATTTCATCGATGCTGCCCGGCTGCGGTTTCTCTTCTTTTCGCTGAGTCCTGCGTTCCGCTTTTTCCCGTTGTCTCTGTTGACGTGTTTGTTCCTTTTGACGCTTGGTAAACGTCGATCGGCCTCGAGGCATACTCATCCCCCCAATATTGTTTTTGTTGATGGCCGGCTTGCCGGCCCTACGCTCACAAACAATTACCAGCGCGGCTCACGCGGTTGACGCGCATGGCCTCGGTAGTCATCGCGACCCCGACCACCACCGCCACCACCAAACCGCTGCCCGCCACTTTTTGGACGGTCAGATTTGGGCTTAGCCTCGTTGATGGTCAGCGTACGCCCACCCAGATCAGTTCCGTTCAGTGCCGCAATTGCTTTATCCGCTTCACTGGCGTTTGTCATCTCCACGAATGCAAAACCACGCGCTCGCCCTGTCTCCCGGTCCGTCACTATGCTGACCTTGTCGACCGCGCCATGCGCTTCGAAAGCGCTCCGCAATTCTGACTCGGTCGTACTGTGGGGCAAATTGCCGACATAAAGATTCTTCATTGCATTTCCTCTCTTAACAGGTCATCCAAAGTGGTTAGTCTTGTGTTTCGTTTAGAGGGCCGCAGGTCAGAATCCCGCCGCGGTGCAGGCCTGTCGCGAATGGCTTGCGTGCGCGCGACGGCTGCGGAGCGGACCTCAGAAATCCGTCGGGACGCCTCCAGAATACCCCAGCGCTGATGAACATTTCCAGAGTCATCCGACAGTGCAGCCCGTACCCTCAACGCGCGCAGTTCGTCGTCGCTCTGCCCAATCGCAGAATCTTCTTCAATACCAGGCGCATCCGCGAGGTACTCCGGCTTGCCAATGAAGAACGCCAGCTGCTGGCGAGGTGTGGCGCTGCGAATGTCCTCGCAAAATCTGTCGCGATGGCCCCCGTCTTTTTCGACATTGATCAGGACGAGGTCGTACAAATCGGCTTTCCACCACGCACGCGCCTCGGGAATATCGGCGGCGCAGTCCACCTCCATACCAAGCCTTCGCATGACTTCTGCACGCAAATCCCGCTTTGTGCGCGACGTGTCGACCAGGAGCACTCGCTTCTTCTTGAGTTCACCTGCTATGGCGCCGGTCACCGGCGATGTTGATGTGGTTGCGCTCATGCCGACACCGCTTTGGGCGTCACGCTGGTTGGCGGAGCCGCAGATTTATGCGGGAGTTTCTCGCGCTCCAGAAGATCGAAGGTTCGCTTTCGGCGAGCGATCTTCTGCTTGCGCTGCCTGTGAAATCTGGACTTGTCGCCATTGCGTGCTGACATGCTGAACTCCTGTGATGCGGGCAATTTGTGGAACGCTGGTCGGTCAGCAACTCCTCTTATGGAAGCGCTGGAGGCGGGAGAGGTTGTGAGTTCTAAAACAATCGTCCGGCAATCTTCTGGAAGCCGACGGACGTCGCGGCGAATACGTTGTTCAGGAAGAGTCTGTGCTCGGATAAAGAACGCCTCTCGATCTCTCAATCGCGAAGGCGGAAGGTGCTGTCGTGACGTGTCTTCGAGGTTAAGGTTGTTTCAAGTATACGCCGTTTACAGATTTCTTGCTCAGAGGCATTGCGAGTGTCGAACCCATGCCGAGGCGAGAAAGTCGCGACTGTCGAGTAACTGGCCGCAGCCACGAATGATCAGCGGGGATTTCAGCATTCAGATAGTTGCGGCGGCTACACTTTGTCAGCCGTAGCCGCCGCGAGTGCAATGGGTTAGAACTTCACTTTCAGAGAGAACTCGATCGCGCGTGGAGCGCCTTGCGCGTTTACACCCGAACCGAGTCCGAGCCGCAGCGCGTTGGGCTGCGGGTTGGTTGTACCGTTTGGGGACCCCGGTGATCCGTCCAGGACATTGCTGAAAGGAATCGCAGGTCCGTCGAAGTTAGCGAAGTTAAACACGTTGAAGAATGAGACTCCGGGCCGGACTTCGAGGCGCTCTTTGATTTTGTAGGCCCAACTCAAGCTCAGGTCCAAGGTCTTGAGCCACGCCTGACCTACTGCATTCGGGGGCGCCAACGCAAGCGGCTGCACCACGCCCCCTAATGCCTGCAACTGGGGCAAGGTAAATAATCCATTGGAGATGAGCACCTGACCGGATGGAGTGGCGGTACCCGCAACGTTGCTGTTGAAGGCAGTGATCCGTTGGTTCAGACCGCCGACGCCAAAATCACGCCCGAAAGCTCCGATATTAGTGCCTGGCAAGAGATCACCGACTCCACCATTGGAACCGAATGTTCCATCGCCGGTTCCATCGCCGGTGAGGTCAGCCTGGAAAATCCCACCCGCATTACCGCTGACGGGCAAAGTTACCCTCGTAGGCAGCGGGCTGTAGAAGTGAGAGGTTAGGCCAAGCTGGATACCGAAAGGCACCTCCATGTAGCCGCCGAACGAGAGCTGGTGGGTGCGGTCCAGACCGTTGGGACCGATATACTTTTGCGGGTTGGCATAGTCCTGCGAGAAGTTGATGAAATCATTGTCCCGGGCGCTCGACACATATCGCGAGAGCGCATACGAGACTTGGAAGTTCACGTAGCGCAATCCAGGTAACGGATTCCGCATGTTCTGTTTCAAGGAGGTTTGCAGCCCGTTGTATACCGAGCGTCCAATCGGGAACAGCATCTGATTGGCCCCTACATTCGGGTTGATGCCAGGGAAAGCCGCTCCCGGGCAAGGCCCGCCGCCGCAGAATGCGTATCCAGAATCAAGCCCATTGGAAGCGAAATCGGCGATGCTCGCACCCGGATTAGAGTTCAAATAGCACTGGACCGCAGCGACAGAAGTGGCGGAAGTGACTCCGCCACCACCGCAAGCTCCTCCCACGGTGGCATTGATTGCGGCAAGGGCGTTGGCTTGATTGAAAAAGCGCGCATCCCCAATATGGTTTGTATCGATAGTCAACAGGGTGCGCGTAGCCACGTTGCGCAAGTAGTCAGCCGTGAACACCAGTCCAGGACGAATCTCGTGCTGAACTCCGACGTTCATCTGTACAGAGCGAGCTGTCTTGTAGTCGGGGGCGAACAGCTGAGTCCCCGTGATGTCGATCCCATCGGTCAACGTACTGCCAACGAACGAGAGATTTGTGGCCGCACCTTGCGCCAACGTGAATGCCTGGTAATCCTTTTGCAACTGCAGCAACTGCGATGTCACGTTTCCAATCGGCTGCCCACAAACGCTGGCTGCGTTGATGGCCGTGGGGAAGGTTAAGGCTTGGGGTGCACCACTGGAGCAAACCGTTTGACTCCCCAGGAAGAGGCCTTTGGCCAGCCGGCCCGGACGATCAAACAAGTTGTTGTTCCAAATGGAATTTTCATAGAACAGGCCGATACCAGCCCGTATTACAGTTTTGCCATTGCTTCCAGGATCCCAGGCAATACCGAGTTGAGGCGCGAAGTTGTGGTTGGGCTGGTTCACGCGATTTCCCAATCCCGAATAAAACTGGTTATTAAACTGGTTGAGCTCTGGGATCGGCGGGATATCGCTGTCAGTTCGTCCCGTATCGCGCACGTATCGCAGCCCGGCAGTGACGGTGAAGTTGGGCTTCACCTTCCACGAATCCCCGAAATACCATGAGAACCGGTCATCGGGCCCCAGGCCGCCTCCAGGCAAGCCAAAGGCTGGGAACTCGGAAGAGAATCCTTGTCCGTTACCCAGGTTCACGTTTGTGACCGGATAATTCAGGGGATTGCCGGCTCCGCCGGGCAGCGCCAAACAAGCCGCGCCGCAAGAGTTGGCTGGGGCGCCGACTGCCGGCGCCAAGCCCAGGAACTCCGCGAATCCACCGCCCTGGATGTGGTTGTAGCCCACACCAAAACGAAAGATGTGGTTTTTGAAAGGCTTACTGCCGTCGTACTTAATCTGGTGATTGGCCTGAATGGTCGCCTGCGGCGCCAGGAAATTCGGCCCCGAGCAGAACACATCCTGTCCAGCTGTCAGGCAATTCGGATCTGCTCCAATTGCCAGCTCAATGCCCGGAGCTGGATCGAAGATACCCGAACCGGTCACAGCGTCCTGAATGCCGTTCTGAAACTTGGTGTAGCCGAAGCGGATACTGTGAGTGAATGTGCCGGAGTTGAAATCGACGCCGACCAAATGCCCACGTGCGTGGTCAACGTTGGCGAAAGGCTGAAATGAGTTAGGAATGAAAGGCAGCACGCTCTTGTTCTGATCGTAGTTGAACCGATAGAAGATTTTGAAACGGCTTAGCTGCCAATCGAGTCGTCCTATGGTCTCGGTCTCGCGAAAGGGCGAGTTGAAGTTGCCCCGCAGAGGCTCAAATGGCGGGCTAGGCAACACGGGGTCGATCAAATCCTGCTTAGTG
>JBLNFC010000139.1:0-5586 GCA_050263355.1 Acidobacteriota bacterium | reverse complement strand
TGATCCTGCATCCGCGATGAGTGGAACCGGTGGAATCAGCATCGTCAGTCGCCATGGCACCAATAAGCTCCACGGGGCGGCATTCTTCTTTTATCGGGATCACAATATGGCCGCCTATCCTGGCCTTCGTCGAGACCCCAAGAATCCAGACCCATTTTTTGCGCGGAAGCAGTCGGGTTTCAGACTTGGTGGCCCTCTAAGAAAAGACCGAATGTTTTGGTTCACGAACTTTGAGCATAACTGGCAAACCGCCGCACTTGCAGTACAGAACAATCACCCTATCTTTTCCAAGCTCGACGTAGTCTATCCCAGCCCGCTTACGTTCAACGAGTTCAATCTACGAGTTGACGGCAAGCTTGACAACGCCAACAGCGCATTCGTCCGTGTCAGCCAAGACAAGAACAACAACGTAGCGCCGGCTACTAACAGCGCAGCTCTGTTCTCTGTAGGCATTTTCATGCCCTCCAATTGGGTGTCAAGTCGTAATTCCGCTCTTCAGATTGCAGGTGGGGAAACGTCAGTTCTTAGCTCGAAAATCATCAACAATGTGCGCTATGCCTATAGTTATCTGCACAGCCATGTTGATCCCGTTACCTCACAAAAATGTGCGGATCCGGCTGTTTGCATTGGTGTGGGAGGGCCCGAGATCCTGGTCTTTGACGATCCCGCGTTTCGGATTGGGAATCGGGCAAGCGCTCCCCTCGCTATATTCCCAACTACTAACCAGCTGCTCGATGTACTGACTTGGCAACATAATGGGCATCTGCTTCGCCTGGGCGCGGACTGGGAGCACGTTTCTCTGCACGGATACCGAGGGATCTATGAACCTGCTCAAATGACCTTGTGGGGACCGACGAACCTACTGCAATCACCGTCGCTTTACGACCCTTTGCCTGCTAGCTTGAGAGATCCCACAGCGCCTCCCCCCACGCTGGAAGACATTCTGCAACTGCCATTACGCAGCTTCATAACGGGAATTGGAAACGTTAGTTTTCCCGGACCATACCACTCGGATAGCACATCTCACAGCAATTTGTGGCGACTTCATGTGCAGGATTCGTGGTCCGTGCGGCGTGGCTTGACTCTGACTTTTGGAGCAGCCTACTCCTATCAGACAAACATCTATAACCAGGATCTGAAACGACCTGCTTATCTCGCCCCGATATTCGGTGGGGACTTGCGACCACCGCATCGTGGTGCCAGTGTGATCGATCCTTCGGCCGGCCTAGCCTGGAATGTGCAAAACAAGAACAAAACGGTAATACGTGGCGGCGGCGGTATCTATCACGACAAAGTCTCTTTTTTTGTGCCCCTTCTCGAGCGTGGCGCGCTCGGCCCGTCCGGCAATGAACGCGTTCCGATCGACGGTTCAGTCGTCGGACTTAGTTTTCTAAGCACGCCCACGGCTTTTCGCGGGCAAGATCTGCTTCCACTCCTCCCGACCATACGTTCCACGCTCGCGTCCAAGGTGGGCAATGTAACCGACCCGACGGTGAGCACGGTCGAAGTCATCAAACAGGCTGATCAGTTGTTCGGTCCTGATCACACCACGGCTTACGCAATTCACGTAAATGCGGGGATCCAACAGGAACTGACGCCCAGCCTAACTTTGAGTGCTGACTATGTCATGCGGCGTTACGTGCACATGGGCGGCTTTCAGGGTGTGTTTTCCGTGGATCGAAACCAGTTCAATCGCCCGCGCGTCACCGGGGTGGATCCGAATACGGGTGTTGTTTCTTTTGTCCGCGATCCTGTAATTCCGCTTTGTACACCGGTGCAAGCTGCGGCGCTTAATCCCCAAGAGCAATGTTCTAGTGGGGCCATCACTGTCTACGGCGGTGATGCGAACTTCCGGTATCAAGCGCTGCAGGTAAAATTGGACAAGCGATTCTCTTCACGACTGCAGTTCACCGGCAGTTATGCGCTGGCCGAGAACACCGGTTTCGTTGCGGTCACGCAATACACCAATCCTGCGCTTGACTACGGAAATGTCGGGACGCCACGGCACACACTGATTGTCAGCGGCGTCTACGAAGTGCCTGACTTTCGTGCTCAATCACGTATTCTGGGCGGTTTGTTGAACGGCTGGACGGTAGCGTTTATTTCGGAAATTGACAGTGCCCCTCCGCTTGACACCACGTTATCGGGACTCGACCTTGACGGTGACGGTATCAGCACTACATTGCTACCGGGAATTACCGGTCACAATCTGTTTGGACAGGGTCTCAGCCAGTCCAAATTGCGAGCTCTCGTGACGCAATATAACGCGTGGGTAGCGCGTACGAGAACCATTACTAATCCCGATGGCACGCAAAGCGTGATCAGGCCGCGGACGCCATTCAATCAGATCATCAGCCCGATCATGCTGCCTGGGAAGATTTCGCCCGGCGACAGCTTCATCTCGCAGGACGTTCGCTTGACCAAGAGGTTTAAAATTAATGAAAAGGTGATGGTGTCCCTGATTGGCGAGGTCTTCAATCTTTTTAACGTCGCAAATCTGACTGGCTATAGCAATCTGCTGAATCAACCGAATTACGGTCAGCCAAGTGCCCGTGCCGGACAGGCATTCGGGACCGGCGGTCCGCGGGCTTTTCAAGTTGCCGCACGTGTGGAGTTCTAGCATGTGTATTCAGCAAGAACGAAGAAGGCTTCTAGGCCAGGTTCTGTTTTGCGTGATGATGGTATTGCCGGCTACTGGCATTGCGTCGGATGCACCGGTAGCTGAACCCCAAAAGGCGGTGTTGGCTCTGTATGGCAGCAGGCCGGATTTACCTGCCAATGTCCTGGTAGATGAAATCATCCGATCGACTTTAGAGCGAGAGCTAGGCCCGCGTCTCGATTTCTACGCAGAGTTTCTTGACACCGCGAGATGGTCGGAAGCCGAAACTCAAGCAGCAGTTCGCGATTTCCTTCACCGTAGGTATGCATCAAAAAAAATCAGTGTGATCATCGCGGTCGCCCAGCCGGCAATCAATTTCATGCATATATATGGTGATGAACTGTTTCCAGGTGTTCCAATCGTCGCCTACGGACCCTCGGGTGCTCTGCGCGACTGGGAACCAGGCCGAGCCATTACGGGCACTCTCGGCAAGGTTGACCTAAGCGGAACCGTAGAACTCATGCTGCGCCTGCAACCTCGGACCCGAGAAATACTCGTTATCTCCGGGACTTCCGAGAGTGATCAATGGCTCCAGTCTCTTGCGCGACACCAGCTCGATCCACTCGAGAAAAGGGTGAAATTTACCTACCTGACTGGGGTTGCCGTCGAAGACCTCGTGCGCACCGTAACACAGGTTCCCGACACGACTACCATTTTGTTTCTCTCCATGCGCCAAGATTCGGCCGGAAACAATTTACTCAGCCATGAGGTGCTCGCCCGGATCGCAAAAGAAGCACGGGTTCCCGTCTACAGCCAGAGTGGCAGCTATGTCGGTTTGGGAAGTGTTGGTGGAGTGGTTTTCAATCCTGAGTCGCTGGGCCGCGAGACCGCGCAACTTACTCTCCGCGTCCTGCGGGGAGAGCGCCTTCAAGATCTTCCCGTCCAGGAGAGCAAGTCAACGGTTCCTATGGTCGATTGGCGGCAAGTGAAGCGCTGGGGACTCGACGAAAAGCGATTGCCTGCGGGAACAGTTGTTCGGTTCCGCGAGGGAGGCATTTGGCAGAGCTACAAGTGGTACATCATTGGCGGTATCTCGCTGATCCTGCTCGAAACCCTGTTCATTCTTGGGTTGATCTGGCAGCGGGAGAGACGTCGTCGAGCGGAGCTTGAGCGGCGCGAGAGCGAGGAACGCTTCCGCTTGGTCGCCAACAGTACGCCGGTACTGATCTGGATGTCCGGACCCGACAAGCTGTGCAACTACGTCAATCAGGCCTGGCTTGAGTTCAGGGGTCGGTCTGAAGAAGAGGAACTTGGGAACGGTTGGGCGGAAGGCGTTCATCCTGAAGATTTGAAGTTCTGTTTAGATACGTACACAAGCGCATTCGATCGACGAGAATCTTTCAAGATGCAGTATCGTCTCAGGCGCAAGGATGGAGAATACCGGTGGGTGTTCGATCTGGGTGTCCCGAGGTTCAACCCCGACGGCTCATTTGCCGGGTACATAGGTTCCTGCGTCGATGTCACCGAGCGCAAGATGGCGGAGGATGCCCTCGCGAGTTTGAGCGGGCACTTGATCGAAGCGCAAGAAGAGGAACGTAAGCGAATCGCCCGCGAACTCCATGACGACTACAATCAACGTTTGGCAATGCTGGCGATCGACCTGGAAAAATTAGCTGAACGTATCGAGAATTCTTCTGTCGAAGAAGCTCAGCAACTTTACGAGTTTTACGATCGTGTCAGTGAGCTAGGCGCCGATCTGCATTCCCTGTCACATAGCTTGCATTCTTCCACACTGGAGAGTCTGGGACTGGTTGCGGGCGTGAGAGCTTTTTGCGAAGAATTCGCGGAACAGCAGCACATCCAGGTCGACTTTGTGCACGAGAATGTTCCGCGTGGTATTCCGGCTGACATAGCGCTATGTATGTTCCGCATCGCGCAGGAGGGGCTGCGGAATATCAAAAGGCACAGTACCGCGGACCGAGCCGAGGTCCGACTGGACTGGAAAGACGAGAAGCTCCACCTGTCGGTTGCTGATTGGGGAAGGGGCTTCGAACCGAGCAAGTTATCAGTGAATGGTGGGATCGGTATTCGGAGCATGGAGGAGCGCTTGCGAGTACTCGGAGGACATTTGGAGATCCACTCGCGGCCCCTGAAAGGGACTAGAATTGATGCATCGCTGCCCTTTGAGATCGCTCGTCAGCGCGCGAGCTAGACGAGGCACCACATCGCTTCTTTGAAGTTTGCCTATGTTGGAATCTAAAGCGACTTGCAAGACATTTCAACGTCCGAAGATCTAGGAAGTTCAGTCGGTTGTGTCATCGAAATTATACCCCCTCACCCCTCGGCTGAGGAAGCGACCACCGCCAAGCACGATATCCAACGCCGGCAAGAGTTCACTTCCGGCGTCTGACTTAAGAACATATCCTTTGGCTCCGTTACGCAAAGCCGCTCGTATCATTTCCGAAGAGCGTTCCTGAGTTACGAAGAGGATTTTTGAGTTCGGGGCGACTCGTTGTATACGATCGGCGGCTTCCACTCCATTGAGATTTGGAAGGCCAATGTCAAGCAGAATCAAGTCTGGTTGCAGTTCTTCGGCTCGTTGAACGGCTTCAAGTCCGTCCGACACTTCGCCGACGACCTGCCATCCTGCTGTTTTGGAGAGTATCGAACAGACGAATCGCCGAAATGGTTCGTGATCATCTACGACGAGAACGCCGACTGCGGGACGCAGGGCCATAGCAGCTCGTTGCGCGAACCGTTGTCTGAACCTCTGCAAGAGGATTCATCATATATGGAGAGATATCTTTAGAATACGCTTTCGCGCACGTTGGCGCCTCGCGTCCTGTCACAGTCTTGTGTGATAGTGATTGTCGCGATTATGAAAAGCGCCGGGCAACCGTTTGATACCCTACATTCCATAAGACTGAAGGTGGTTTTGCGGGAGGCAGACCGGCATGGTGCAGCTCCGAGATCAGTCATGTCAATTG
>JBLNFC010000138.1:0-3432 GCA_050263355.1 Acidobacteriota bacterium | reverse complement strand
CTCGTGGTGGGTGACACATCCGGAAAAGGGATTGGTGCTGCTCTCTTGATGGCTAACCTGCAGGCTAACCTGCGCAGCCAGAGTGCAATTGCTTTGGACCAGCCGCAACGTTTCTTGCGTTCCGTGAACCAGCTCTTTTATGAAAACACCACCGAGAGTGCCTATGCGACACTGTTCTTTGCCGAGTACAACGATCAGACGAGGATTCTGCGCTACGCGAATTGCGGGCATTACGCGCCCCTTCTCCTCCGTCGTGACAACACCTTGGAACGGCTGAATTCAACCAGCACGGTGCTTGGTCTTTTTCCCGAATGGGATTGCTCGATCAACAAACGGGAACTTGCCCCTGGCGATATTCTGGCCGTCTACACCGACGGAATCACAGAATCGTTCAACGACGAGGGAGACGAGTTCGGAGAGCAGCGCTTGATTGAAACCTTGCGGCAGAACCGTGAGCAGCCTTCAAAAGCTTGTGTGAGCACAATCATTGATGAAGTTCGGCACTTCAGCCGTCAAGAACAGCACGACGATATCACCCTGATAGTCGCCAAATGTCAGTGAGCTTGCAAGAACCTGCAGTCAGCAGTCTCGCAATTCCATCTTCAAACGGAGGAACCATGAATTCAGGCACGTTCAGTCGGCGGAACTTCACTCAGCGATTCACCACTATGCTTTCTGCGGTTGGCCTCATCTCAGCCGGTCTGGTAGCCAGGTCCGAAGCTAAAGACAAGACCGATAAGGGCATTCGCAAGCTCAACAACGATGGTACGGTCGCGGATGGCAAACAGATGATTACGCCCATTGTGATTCATAACGGCATGATCTACGTAGCCGGGCAAGGAGCACATGATTCGGGTCCCGCCGAGCAGTTCGATATCAAGCGTCACACCACGATTGTGATGGACAACGTCAAGAAGCTCGTCGAAACCGGTGGCGGCACCGTGGATAGCATACTTCAGCTCACCGTTTTTCTGGCTGACATAAAGTACTACGACGGGATGAACGAGGTGTTCAAAACCTACTTCCCGAACGGCGGCCCTGCCCGCACCACGGTTGCTGTAGCGGCACTGCCAGGAAATTCATTGGTGGAGATTAACTGCAGTGCGGCGGTGACCAAGAAGTAGCGGGTCTTGTGCCGCGCTCTCGAGCCTTGGAGGATGGGAAGCACCGCGTCCATCGTTCAGAGCCGGAGTTCATTTGCGACTTAACAAAGGTCGATTTGTTGGCGGACAGCGAAAGCGATTCGAGCTACGAAAAATGTCCACAAAAAAGAAAAAGGCGGCCATCATGGCCGCCTTCTTGTGGGTATATGTCTTAGAAACGCACGACCAAGCCAGTCGATACCCGCATGTTGTTCTTGTCGGTGAAACCAGAAAAACGAGTCATCATCCAGTCAGCCTGGATAAGACGGAATGCCAAGCCGTGCGAGGCACTTCCCATATCCAGTCCACCGCCAGCCATCATGTTGAAGCCGTTCGTGCTCGCGCCAGCGGCAGAAGCGGATCCGCCACCGATTAGCACATGCGCGAACGGGTTAAGAGGACCTTCCTTGTGCGAAATCGTTGGTCCAAAGGTGTAGGTGTGGAGATGCAGCCCAGACTTGTAGGCGCCGCTGAAGTCGCCCGTGAGCCCGAACCAGTGATTCAGGTTCATGGTCGCTGCAGCGTTCCAACCATTACCATTCCAGCCACCATCCAGGCGGGTGTACTGATATCCGCCAAATACTTCTGCCTTCTGAGCGAAGGCGGGAACCGCCAGCACTCCGAACACAACCAGACAAATCATCAACTTCTTAGTCATTTTGTCCTGACTCCCTAGTGAAATTGGCACCTGATGTTTCGCTCTCGAACCTTTCATCCTGCTTGCGCCGGAACGCAAGGGACCGCTTTGCCGTGCCTCGTGCATGATCCTGTACCCCAGGCCATGCCAGCAAGTGACAAAGGATCAATTACTTAGGGATGAATTGCAAATTTGTCCTTTGGTAATAAGGGCAGCGGCCAACCCTTTACGCCGATTGTCTCGGCTTAGGCGTGAGGCCACGAAAGGCAAGTATCGCAAGTACGGCCACAGCTATCAGCATTGCCACCCAGAGGACACCTTTGTGGCGCTCTGACCATGGACGCTCATCAGGGCGCCCTGTGTACTCGGCGTTGTGCATGTCCTGGCCTAGTTGTGCCTGCGCCGCTGTGGGATCTTCCTGGAAGAACTTGGCGTAATCGAAAACTGGTGCTTCGAGCTTAGGATCACCATAGTACATCTTCACGACTGACCGCCCTGCGGGGTCAAAATAGATTCGCCTTTCAAGCGCCTCGGGCCGAACGCCGCTGAGCTTCAGCGGTGGATCATCACCATTGGCTATCGTGACCGTGACGTCCCGTTTGCCGTGCAATGCGGGCACATCGATCCCCATCTGCTCGGAAACGACCTGTGTTCCGCCGCGTTTCATACGCACGCGGCTTATGTCGCCGTTTGCAATTTCGTTTTCACCGACGCCGATACTCACGTTGCGGCGAAAGTTGGCCTGCTCCGGAGAGATCATCAGTTGAACTCTTTCCAGTGGTACGCCCGCGGTAACCTGGCAGGTAATGAATGTGTATTTTGGTTCTTGAACCGGATCCCTGCAGTTCCCGACCTGCGTCCAGTTGGCTGGTTTGTCCTGGACGTCGAATACGGCTGCGCCTTTTACTTGCTCCGGGCGGAGACCGGGAGTCAGTTGCACGTGAATAAAAGGGAAACTGGACTGCGGTAAGTGTATTAGCAAATTAGATCCGAGCTTCTCGCGCGAAAAGTCGTAGAGAGTTGATGGCCCCAACTGTGTTCGAGAAGCATCATTCAGTGCGCTCTCACCGAATAGCAGCGCGGTTGCTACGAAGTCCTTCGCGTCGATTTGCAGGCGGATACGGTCATACTGCGGAATACCTCTCATTTCGAGGTCGAACTCGGTGTGATCTCCGACGACTCCCAAGTTGAATATTTTGGCTGGCTGTTCTGTCCTCGTGCTCCTGCCCGTCTGCTCCTGGAGGAAGTACGGCACCTGTGTCATGCCGTCATAGAGTCGAATGTCGGCCAGATCGGGACGGGCGTGCTGCCAAACGCCGGTGTCAACGACAACATAATTTTGCCTTTCCTGCGAGGCGATCGAAATGTCCCGCACATTGCTGAAAAAGCGGATCTCCGGCTCATAGGAGCCCGCGAGCAAGAGGAGGCTGAGCAGGGCAGCCGCGCAACGGATCATCACGCGCGATCCTTTATTTCTCTGGAATTCGGAGTGAGCTTGAGCCAATCGCGCTGATAACCAAACGAAATGGCCAGCAACAGGACTCCCAAGACGATGAAGCTCAATATCCTGTAACCACGATCCAGTTGCGACACGTCATACACGAAAACTTTGATGGTAGTGGCGGCGATGAGAACCAGGGCCTGCCAACGAAT
>JBLNFC010000137.1:0-3984 GCA_050263355.1 Acidobacteriota bacterium | reverse complement strand
CCAGGCGGCCCAATAGGAGACTCATGGAAATTCTTCCATTTCTGCTGGCGCCATTTTTAGCCAGTCTGATACTGACTGGCATTCACGCGTACCTCGGAGTACACGTGGTGGAACGCGGCGTGATCTTTGTAGATTTGGCGCTCGCACAGATAGCGGCCCTTGGTGCAACCATCGCCATTCTCGCGGGATTGAATCCGCATGGAGGAGGCGCGTACTGGCTAAGCCTGGCTTTTACCTTGCTGGGGGCTGCGATATTTGCCTTCGCCCGCACGCGGCGCGGACATATTCCGCAAGAGGCCTTCATCGGAATCGCGTATGCCGTGGCCTCGGCAACGGCTATTCTCGCGATGAGCAAGGCAACTGGCGAGACCGAGCACCTGAAAGACATGCTGGTCGGCAATATTCTCGCGGTATCCATGCATGACGTCGCGAAGACCGCGATCCTTTACGGTGCCATCGGGATTTTTCACTACATCTTCCGAAAGAGATTCCTTCTCATCTCGACGGATCCCCGCGAAGCCGAAGCGCGAGGAATGAGCATTCGCTTCTGGGATTTCCTCTTCTATGCTTCATTCGGCTTCGTTGTGACGTCTTCCGTAGCGATTGCCGGAGTGCTGCTGGTGTTCTGTTATCTAATCGTGCCCTCAGTGGGTGCGATGCTGTTCGCCGACCGCATTGGCCGCCGTCTGGCGATCGGCTGGACGATGGGAACGTTAGTTTCCGCTCTCGGCGTTTATTTCTCGGTACTGTTCGATCTGCCTACTGGTGCGGCTATTGTCTGCACCTTCGGCGCGGTGCTGGTCGTGATGTTTTTTATCCACTTGCTGTTCTTTCACGGAACAAAGGCACACATATTGGAGCCCGCTAGCTCTGCGGATCGTCTGGGTGACAGGGTTCACCAATAAATTCGTTCAACCTGGAACCGGAGTAATGTTCAAGCAGTGCGCTGCGGAACTGTACGCCTCGATTGATATGGTAGGGACACGGTTGCGCTCTCACGCCGCTTTGCCCGGCATCTCCGAGTCCCTCTGCTGATTTTGCATTGCCGACGCAATCACTTCGGCCAGGTGGACCGCCTTGCGCCCCGTCGTCTGCCGCACTTGTTCTCGACAACTGAAGCCGTCTGCAATGAGCAAAGTGTCTGGCGAAGCGGTTCGGACCATCGGAAGCAACACCCGCTCCCCTACTGCCAGGGAAACCTCGTAGTGATCGCGCTCGTAACCGAAACCGCCCGCCATTCCACAACAGCCGGAATCAGGAACCTCGAAATCAAGCCCGAGTTCCTTCAGCACTTCATCTTCAGTCTGTGCTCCGAAGATGGCCTTGTGGTGGCAGTGCATCTGAACGATTGCCTTTTTCGATATGCGAGGAAGAGAAATGTTTTTGCTTTTCAGGAACTCGCTCAGGATAAAGGTTTGCTCACGTAACCGCATAGCATCCTGGTCGTGCGGCAGCATATTCTTCAGCTCATCGCGGAACACTGCCGCGCAGCTTGGCTCCATGACCAGCAGAGGAATCCCGGCGCGAATCTCCGCTCTCAGTTCGTGGATGATCTTTATCAACATGCTCCTCGCTGTCTTGAGCATGCCGTAATCGTAGAGCGGACGCCCGCAGCACAGATGCTTACGTGGCAGCCGGACTGAAAAGCCATTCGCCTTCAGTACCCGGTAAGCAGACTCGAGCACATTGGGCTCGAAGTAATTGTTAAACGTATCAGGCCACAAGATTACCGAATTATCAGGGAACTGTTCGTCAACAACCCACCTGTGGCTGCCGGCACGCTTCGCTTGTCTGGTGGTGAATGGCTCGGAGGCAAATTCCGGAATTTCACGGTCGGTCGAAATACCTCCGAGCACCTTCATAAACTTTCCCAGCAGCGGAGCATGAGTGACCGTATTGACGAGCGATGGCGCATGGCTTGCCATTCGAGCCCACCAATGAATCAGGCCAATGGCATAAGCATTCACGGGTCGCGCGTGGTGCTCATAATAGTGCGACAGGAATTCCGCTTTGTAGGTCGCCATGTCCACATTCAGTGGACAATCCCCTTTGCAGCCTTTGCATGAAAGGCACAGGTCCAATGCGTCGTGGACCGACTCATCACGCCACGCATCCTGCAAGAAATCTCCGCGCATGATTTCGAACAGGAGTCGAGCTCGGCCACGGGTAGAGTGCTTCTCCTCGTGTGTGACCATATAGCTGGGACACATCGTGCCCCCGCCTTCCCGGCGGCACTTGCCCACTCCCACACACCGCAACGCCGCATCGGCGAAACTCTCAGCCTCATCAAAACGCGCGAAATTTGTCGCCGGGGTTTTTGGGGAATAGTCCACTCCCAGTCGCAGGTTCTCATCCACGCGATAAGGATCGACGACCTTTCCGGGGTTCATCTTCCACTGAGGATCCCAAATCTGTTTAAACTCGCGAAAGGCTTGGATCAGCTCCTGCCCGAACATGATTGGCAGCAGTTCGGCGCGCGATTGTCCGTCTCCATGTTCGCCAGAAAGCGAACCTCCATATCGCACCACCAGGTTCGCCGCATCGTGCACGAAGGCGCGATATTTGCTGATGCCGTCTGCGGTTACGAGATCGAAATCAATCCGCGTGTGAACGCATCCTTGGCCGAAGTGTCCATAAAGATCGCAGGCGTAGCCGTAGCGATCAAGCAGGCCTCGGAAGTCACGTAGATATCCACCGAGCTTCTCGGGCGGAACCGCCGAGTCCTCCCACCCTTCCCATGTAGGCGGCCTATCCGGCACGAAAGCAGTGGCGCCGAGTCCAGATTCTCGCGTCTTCCAGACCTGCTCCTCTTCGGCTGGATCGTCGAACAATTTCATCGCAGGGGCATTTGGACTTCTGCTTAATGCATGCATCATGCGGCGTGCGTTGGCATCCGCTTCCTGCTTATCTCGTCCACCAAATTCAGCTAGCAACCATCCTTTTCCCGCGGGTAATAGTTTCGTGTCTTCTGGATGGATGTGCTTACGTTGCATGTCAGCGATCAGCCGATCGTCCATACCTTCCAATCCGATAGGACCGAAGTTGAGAATGTCAAGGACGTGATCTCCGGCGCTGTACACATCGGGATAGCCTAGCAACACAAGGCTTCTGGCCGGCGGACTGTCGACGAGCCGGGTTACTGCTTCCAGGATCGTGACGCATGTCCCTTCGCTGCCCACCAGGGCTCTGGCAACGTGAAAACCGTTTTCGGGAAGAAGTTGATCGAGGTTGTAACCGGAAACGCGACGCGGAATTTTCGGGTAACGCTCGCGAATGAGATTGGCATGCTTATCGCGCAAGCTGCGAAGTGCCGCGTAGATCTCGCCTCGCCGACCACCCGCGCGAATAATGCTCTCCAGTTCCGCTTCGCTGGTCGGACCAACCGTGAGTTGCAGGCCGTCATAAGTAATGACGCGCAGCTGCTCGATGTTATCTACCGTTTTGCCGCCCATCACCGAATGCACGCCGCAGGAGTTGTTCCCGATCATACCCCCCAGGGTGCAGTGGTCGTGTGTGGAAGGATCAGGGGCAAAGGTCAGATGATATTTCTCCGCGGCATTGCGAAGATCGTCAAGCACCACCCCGGGTTGCACGCTCGCACGCTTATGCTTGGGATCCAGCTCCACAATGCCGCGCAGATATTTCGAGCAATCAACTACGACGGCGACGTTGCAGCACTGTCCAGCAAGGCTGGTTCCTCCTCCGCGCGCTAGCAACGGAGCCGCATATTTCCTGCAGATTTCGACTGTCCGGATCACGTCCTCTTCCGTTCGAGGGACCACCACACCAATGGGAATTTGCCTGTAATTTCCTCCCGCTGTGGCGTAGAGGGCACGACTGCCGTGGTCGAACCGTACTTCCGATGTGGTCTGCTGCCGCAAGTCGCTTCCAAGGCGGTCGGCGTCGACAGTAATCTCCTCCCGCTCGCCTCCTTGGATTTTTACCAGTGCCTTCATAAGTCTCTCCGCGTGAAATCGTCACGCT
>JBLNFC010000136.1:0-5012 GCA_050263355.1 Acidobacteriota bacterium | reverse complement strand
GGTTCTGGGTGGCAATGACCAGGAACGGTTGCGGAAGAGGGTAGGAGTGGATATCGACCGTGACTTGCCCTTCGTTCATAGCTTCCAGAAGAGCTGATTGCGTTTTTGGAGTCGTGCGGTTGATTTCATCCGCAAGAAGAATGTTGGTAAATACCGGGCCTCGCTTGAATTCGAACGCCTGTTCGGCCGCGGAGTAGATGGAAATCCCCAGCAAGTCGCTCGGCAACATGTCGCTGGTGAATTGAACACGCTGAAAACTGCACTCCAGGGCACGCGCGATTGCTTGTCCAAGAGTTGTTTTGCCGACTCCGGGCACCCCCTCAATGAGCAGGTGACCGCGGGCGAGCATAGAGACCAGCGCCAGCCGGACGACATCATCTTTGCCGCGAATAATCGTGCGCAGCGCAGCTTCCAGTTGCGCAGCGCGCGTCGTCGCCGGGGCTCCTGTTTCGATCGCCATCAGGCTGATTCTACTATGCAGTGATGCACGGAAGCGTTACCCAAGTCATGCTCGCGAGGATCGCAAACTATGACGCGGAGAAACCACTAGCCACAAGGGTCACAAAAGAGCGTTGCGCTACCTTGGTTTGTGCACCTGTGGCTAATTCTTAACGTTTATTGCTGAAACTCTGCCGGCTGGCCCGTGAGGCGCTCGATGCGCTTCGCGATCGGCGGATGCGTCGAGAAGAGATTCCCGAAGTTCATACCTAGAAGCGGCTGGATAATAAACAGATGAGCCGTTGAAGGCGTCGCCGCCATGGGCAAGCGTCGTGAGTACGTGTCCAGTTTCTTCAGCGCACTTGCCAGCGCATATGGATTGCCGGTGAAGTTCGCACCGGTATGATCCGCCTCATATTCTCGGGAGCGTGAAACTGCAAGCTGAATCAGGGTTGCAGCAATGGGGGCCACGATGAGCATGAAGAGGGCGGCAAGCCCACCTCCGCGGTCGCGGTCGTCACGGCCGCCCATGCCTCCAAAAATCATGGCCCAACGTCCCATGCTGGCCAGCATCGTGATGGCGCCAGCAATCGTGGCAGCAATAGAACTGATCAAGATGTCGCGATTGCGAACATGACCCAACTCGTGCGCCAGCACGCCTTCGAGTTCTTCATCAGTCAGCAGATTGAGAATACCCCGCGTCACAGCTACGGAAGCGTGTTGGGGATTGCGTCCCGTAGCAAAAGCGTTCGGCGAGTCGGTCGGTATTACGTACATCTTCGGCATAGGCAGACCGACCTTCTGCGTAATGCGCTCCACAGCCTCATAGGCACGCGGCAGTTCCTCGCGCGTGACGGGTTGTGCGCGGTAAGTCGCTAACGCGATCTTGTCGGAGAAGAAATAGGCGACGAAATTCATGACCGCGGCAAGAACCAGGGCAATGACCATCCCGTTCTGGCCGCCAAATGCGCGCCCAATAAACATCAGCACTAGAGTTAACGCCGTGAGAAGAAACGCAGTCTTGAACGTGTTACCCATATTATTTGATAAAGCTACACTCAAGTCTTTAGATGCACAATGAGAGGGCACGATTCAGTCGGCATGCCGAGCCCGAAGCCACTGGAGAAGTAGCCGGGAGCAGCATGCCGCGTTAAGAGCAAATGTAGCGGAGCATCCCGACTCCGGGCAGCTGAGGGCTCGCGGCGGCGCTTGGACAGCGGCTCGGTGACCGCTGCCGACTCTATACTTTCTGAGCGGTTCGGCTGATTGCCCGCTGAAGAGTCTGATCCAGGGCTGCTTTGTGTTTCTCGTATTCCTGTTGCGTAATGCTGCCTTGCTGGCGCTCGACTTCCAGCTGAAAAAGCTCCTCTTTTAGAGCCTGTAAGAGGATTCCCGAATGGTTGGTTGCAGACGCAGACGCGCTGGGTGCCACGGTCGAACTCTTCGTAGATGGCGTCACCGGTCGCAGTGCCGGGCGCGTGAACCCCGGACGAGTGATCTCGGTGGTTTCATCCTCATCTATGGTATGCGCCTTAGCTGCCTGTGCCGGAGTGCGTTTCGCGATGTAGTAACCACCAACCGCAAGCGCAACCGCGAACACGCCGAGTATGTACCAGCGATACTTTTCAAGTGGATCTGGAGCGTCGATCGGCGGACCGAGTCCGCCGCCGGGGCGATTGTCGCGTCCAGGCGTCTGCGCGCTGCCCATGGTCCCTTGACCGCCACCGCCGCCACTGGCCCCTTCCTCCCGGGTCGGCAGCACACCGGTTCCCGAAACCTTGAAGGCGAGCGCTTGGGAAGGCTGTGCATTGGAAACGACCTGGACCGTCGAGTCACTTTGTTGCGGGTCCTGCATGGACTGGAACGAAGCGGGACCGGAGAACTGCATCGACTTCGGCAACATCACTACAAAGTGATCCATGGCGTAAAGGGGTTTTGGATCGAGTGTGGCTTGGCCGTTATAAGGAAGGTGATAAGAAATCTGGAACTGGGTTTCGCCCGGCCGCAGGGGAAAGATGAAAGCGTAGCGATTTTTTCCCTTCTGAGGTACTGGGCTCGAGTTTACGGGCTGGCCATTGGCGGTTCTAGCCATCGCCTGATCAACTTGTGCGCCGTCGGGCAGATAAAACTCGAAATTCTGATCATTCATTTGCGTCTTGGGCGGATTTGAGGCGTTGTTGATCGCGAAAAGGCGAATGATCTCGAGATTGTTGTTTTCCGCCTGCACCCGCATTACATCCGCAGTCACGCTCAATCCGTCGACCTTTTTAGCCACGTCGTAGACATTCGCTTCTACCGACGTGGTTCCTGGAGGCGCCATGCGGTGGTAAGTCACGCCTTGGTGAATCACGCGGATGAGGTGGGGAGAGCCATTATCCTTGAGATTGAAACTGAAATTTCCCTTCGCATCTGTCTTGGTTCGCGCAGCCTCCTGCATGCCTTCTGCCAGGTTGAGCAGCACGACTTCGTCGTTGGCGGCAGGCTTGCCAACTGTGGCGTTTTTGACTGTGCCGGTGAGGGTGTCGGCCAGAGCGGAACTTGCGAGGCCGAAGAGCAGGCCAACCGCCAGACAAGTGCAGATGGCGCGTCTGCTCAGAACAACAGTATGGGGGGAATTCAAATCGAGGATCCTTTCTGATCCTTCAGGGAGGTCGCAGTCGAGGTTGCACTTTCCAAACGAGCGATCTCCGCAAGAATTGCGGCCGCTTCTTCTTCCAGCGAAGCTTTCATGGAAGCGTAATCGCTTTCCGGGAACTTGCCGGCCTTATACTCAAAATTTAAATCACGCAGGTTTTCGTAAACCACGTCCTTACGTTCCCGCAAATAGCTGACGCGGCTCTTCTCTGGACCAAGTTTGAGCGTTCCCGGCAGATAGAAGACGTAAAACAGCACGCTTATGGTAAACAGCGCGCAAATAGCAATCACAAATGGTGTCATAGGTCAGTATCCCTGCGTGCTTGTTGCCGGAAGACATCAAGTTCGGGCCCAGTGACTGGAGCGACACCGCTGGGGGCAGCAGCTGGGCGGCTTTTCCAGGCACGCACGATGTAAACGGTCAGAAGGATTCCAAAAATCAGAGCCGCAAAGGGCATGACCCAAGCTACGCGATTGAAGCCTGTTGTCGGGGGTGCTGCAAGAACAGTGGGCCCGTATTTCTGCACAAAACTCTGCAAAGAGAGGTCGTCACTGTCGCCTCGATCAATGGCGGCTGCGAGTTCACCCCGCATGCGATCGGAATAGGTGCATCCCACGTGATTACATTCCAGCAGAATCTGACCGCAGCCGCACGCGCACATGAGCTTGTGGCCCAGATCGTTGAAGCGGCCACTATCGTCGCCAGCCCCCATAAACGTCAACAGAGCGAGAACTAAAAGGCTGAGTTGAACGATTCGTTTCAAATCAGTCACCTGCTCCGACGGTCGCTGGTTGAACTCGCGCGGGGGCCGAGACTCGTACTGGAGCGGCGTTCGGCACCAGAGCGGATATAGTTCCGAAAATCATGAGCACCAGGCCGAACCAGATATAGGGCACCATAGGATTCAGGTGCGCCTTGATGATGGGTTTGCCGGTATCCTGATTCACGCCTTCGTAAACGAGGTAGAGATCTTTGACGAGGAAGAGATCTTGCGCAACGGTGGCATAAATTCGTGGGATCGTTTGCGTCTGCTGGCTCGCCTTATAGAAACGACGCTCAGGATACATCGTTGTGATCTGCTCGTTGCCTTTGAAGACGTTGATGATGGCCCATTCACTCTCGTAATTCGGCTTGTCGTCCTGCGTATAGGACTGGCAGACAAGCGTGTACGGTCCAATGGTCATCTTGTCGCCGAATCCCATTTCTTTCTCAGTGTCCTTGTTAAAAACCGAGCCCAAGATGCCTATCACCACTACCGCCACACCGAAGTGCACGATGTAGCCGCCATACCGCCGTGTGTTGCGATGCCACAGGTGCAGCATCGAAGCGAACAGGTTTCGGCCAGTGTGCCCCGAGATAACGCGGCCTCCACGCACGAATTCAGATATCACCGTGAGGATCACCAGAATCGCCATCATGGCCGCCATTAGCGAGTAGAAGTACGACATATCTCGCCATGGCCTTACACCAAAGATCATCATTACGATTCCAACCGCCAGCGCACCGACTGCAGGCCAAAAGAAATTTCGTTTGAGACTCTCTAGAGAGGTCTTCCGCCAGGCAAGTAACGGACCGACCGCTGTCAGCAGCAGTAGTAAGAGGGCTACCGGAACTGCCACGCTGTTGTAGAAGGGAGCCCCAACCGTCACCTTGGTGTTCTGCACCAATTCAGAAATCTTCGGGAACCACGTGCCCCAAAGCACGGTAAAGCAGGCGAGCAGGAGCAACAGATTGTTGAAGAGGAAACTCGATTCGCGCGAGACCAGAGACTCCAGTTTGTGTTCGCTGCGAAGATGCGATTTGTTCTTCACAAAAAAGAATGCGAACGTGGCCGCACTCAGTGCCAGAAACCACAAAAACCAGCCGCCTATCGAAGATTGCGCGAAGGCATGCACTGAGCTAATCACACCGCTGCGGGTAAGGAACGTTCCCAAAATTG
>JBLNFC010000135.1:0-4308 GCA_050263355.1 Acidobacteriota bacterium | reverse complement strand
CCGACCGATTACTGTGCCCAATCCAGAACCAGTTTTGCTTCAATCGTATTCGAAGATAGATATGTTTTTCACACGGTAAGCGTAAACGCGGAGATCGGTATCGTAACTGGTGTATCTGGAGCAAAGAGAGCTTCGGCACATGCCTGTTTCGGAAAGACACAGGATCCCGACATTTTGAACTTTTACGCCGAAGGAGAGCTTGGCGGATTGCTGTTCGAAGGAAGAGGAAAATGCACAACACTCCGCAGGGACTTCCCCGAACCTGGTTTGAACGTCGCGACCTGCTTCTTGCATCTTGGTAGGTTGGGAGATCGCTATGCAGGCGGATTGCTCACCACTAATACTCTTGTGTCACGAAACGTCACTGGCGACAAATCCGACCCGCCGGGCTACGTTCAACCCTCCATAGCCACGGTGCGTTTGTGGAGGAAGCGGTAGTCGGAATTACCTGGTCATGTTTGCACGCAGTGAGCGATGCTGGAACGACCGGGCCCGCACATTGGGGTGGCGGACGGTTCAAAGGAGAAGGAAAAAGATATGCGTGCCTTGTTTTTGACGCTACTCCTCGCGATCTCAGCGCCGCTGTTTGCCGCAGATGCGGACGGTGTCGTTGGCACCTGGAAGCTCGTCTCGTGGCAAGTAATTGTCGAGAACAAAACACCTCGTAACGTTTTTGGAGCGCACCCCAACGGCTTCTTGGTTTTGACGCGCGAGGGGCGGGCCATTGTGTTGACTACTGCCCAAGACCGCCGCGCCGGGATGGGCGATGAGGAACGTGCCGCCCTTCACAAATCCATGCTGGCCTACAGCGGTAAATACCGTGTCGAAGGCAATGACTTCGTGACAGCTGTGGATGTTTCGTGGAACGAAGAGTGGAACGGCACCGAGCAGAGGCGGCACTTTCGACTCGAGGGCGACAAGCTATTCATCGAGTCAGCACCCGGTCCAAGCATCGTGTTTCCAGGTAAGGTCGATTTTCGCCGGATCGTCTGGCAGCGAGAGAAGTAGCCAGTGTCAATGCTGAGCCGCGATATGTACTGTACCCGTTGTTCTATTATCTGTTGCCGCGATCGCATGCGCACTCCCTGCGTATCGAGCATCGCGGGTTGAGCCCATGGCGGTCCTCAGGACGGAATGAATCCGGGTAGGACGGCAGCGCCGAGCGCATACCGCGTCCGGCAGCACCAGTGGCCTCGCGGTTTAGTCGGGGCTGTTTCCGACTGCGCGTTAATCGTGCTGTTGGAACTCCGCTATTCCTACACACATGACGGGGTACTTTAGTTACGGCTCCGTTGGCCTCAATATCTAGAACTTTGGAACGATCTCTGCTTCAATCACCATGTAGGCGGATGACACATCAGCGGCCCGAGCCCCGGTTTGATAGCAACCTCCCCGTGCGCGTGTTCGGGATGACTGCCCAGGGTAAGCCGTTCGTGAAGAAAGCTCGAACCCAGAACATCAGCCGTAATGGTGCCTTGGTCTCTGGTATCGACGTTGCCCTAAACATTGGCGATACCGTCGGTGTCCAACTCGAACAAAAAAAGGCGCGCTTTCGGGTCGTGTGGATTTCAGCTGGTATTACGGGAAAATACCAGGTTGGTTTGCAGATGCAGGATGGCCAAGAGTCTCCCTGGACAAGCGTACTCCCCGGCCAACAAGTTCCGGCGGAAACGACTGCAAAGCGACGCAGGAGGCCTCGCCACAGAATCCTGCTAAACATCGAACTTCGCAACGAGCATACGAGGAGCCCGCTACGGGTGACTGCGACCGATATAAGCGGTAACGGCTGCTATGTCGAGAGCATGCTGCCATTTCCTCCAGGTACACATCTGAGAGCTCAACTCTGCATGGGAACTGAGAGGTTGACGACTTCAGCGGTGGTGCGTACTTGCGATCAAGGCCTCGGAATGGGTATCGAATTCATGACTCTGACAACGGAACAGCAGGACGAAGTGCAGCGGCATCTTCAAAGGTTGAATCCCGGGGGACTCTACGCTCCTGCGCACGGTAGTAGCAACTGATCTGTTGAAGCGGCCGTGGGGTCCGTAACGGCTCATATGGCACTCCCATACCCACCGTTCGAACGGGCGAAGCGGGTAGAGACAAACATGTGAACGGCACATGCCAAATGCCGCGAACGGCCACCTTAAGCGTGAGGTGCCGGAGCTTTGGACGAATGCGAACGCTGTCCTAGTTCTCCGTCAGCGCTGGGGATGCACGACGGAACGCCTGAAGAAAACCGCCGCTGATCGTCGCAGTGAATGAGAGCGTCGGCCCGCGAAAGATCTGCGAGTTTCGTCACCTTGGCATCAACCATGGGATGCCCCGGCATGTAGCCTTCCATTGCGATTGGCTGCACATTGAGCCATCCAGCCAGGGGCGCGAATGTTTCTGCTGTCGTCCGTAAACAGGACATTTCATCTTCTAAAATGGTACGTGAATCGGCGAACAGAATATCTTGGCCGACACCCAGGTAAATTTCTGAAAGCTCGTCTATGGGAGCCGCCAAACAAAACGCTTCTTCGAAAATTGCCTGAAGTTTGGCGTACAAGTACTCACCGAGCCGAGTGGACAGCTCTGTAATCGGACACACCGGAACAAAGACGCCTGAGTCGTCCGGGCTGGCGATCTGCCGCAGGACGCCATCGAGCCCGCAGTGTACAAGATGGCGCAAATCGGTGTTGGTCTGAGCATTTCTCAGAATTGCCAAGTTCACGTCATTGATGAGGTGCCAGAGCATGTACGCGCCCTCATCGGCGAACCACTCAAAGGGCACCGATGGTCTGTTGAGTTGTTCTATCCAATAAGAGTCCCAAGCCGCCGCCCGCTTGGCATGTTCCAGCCCCAGAAGAAACTTCTTATTTGCCGATAATGACGCTTCCAGCCTCTGGATCCGTCCTTTGAATGCCACGATGTCATTTCCTCTGTCGATTTTTTTGCGCGCCGGTCCCGAGCACGGTCTCCAGTGCCGCCAGCTGCTCTTCAAGTTCTGAAACTTCGATGGATTTCAACAGCACACTGGCGAGGTAACCAAGGGTGCTGGCCACTTTTGGATTGAGGCGGTGGGCACGCACGTCCGAAATGAACTGCCCGAGTGCGATCCGAACTTCCTGAGCGGTCTGCGGCTACCCTCCTCCGCTGATTTCACTATGCAGCCGGGTACCTGAGACCTAATCTCCGACGTGCAGTATGGCCCCGACTGCCGACGCGAATCCCACCCAACCCACGTTTCCTGTGTTCGCCCGACTCGATTGCGCAGCGGTACGCAGAAAGACCGGCAGTCGGTTGGCTGAAGTGACCTCAGGTTGTCGTTATCACTTTCGGAGCAACAACCATTTGGGGTACTCACATCATGTTGGCTGGTTCGAAAACGGCCCGAAAGCCTTTGAATGCGTTTACATCACGACGTAGATTTACAACGCCTTGTTGCTGTTCGAGGAACCCTCAAATATCGTATGTACCCGAGCCAACTCTAATGCGTTTGGGCATCTGACACGACAGCATTCTCGAAAGAGAGCGGCGGAGGTGCCCATGACCCGAATCTTAGTGGCAGATGACTGCGACGTCGTGCGACGTGGGTCAAACACTTGCTTCGCCAGCACGCAGATTGGGAAGTATGCGGCGAAGCAGTCGATGGTCAGGAGGCAGTTGAAAAAGCGCGACAGCTTTCTTCCGACTTAGTCTTGCTGGACTACTCTATGCCTGTTCTGAATGGCATAGAAGCAGCACGTCAGATTCAGACGTCACAACCGAACACAAAATTTGTGCTCTGTTCAATGTACATGGACAGCCAACTTGCGTTGCTCGCACGAAAGGTGGGGATCACATCGGTGTTGTCCAAGAGCAACGTGGGCCAGATCGTCAAGGGCGTAGAAGCAGGCTTACAGGGGGAGCCGTTCGCGGAATCGAAAATCTGAATTGCTCTGTATTCCGCGAACGAGTTCCGTTGGATGGTATGGAAAAGCGCGATGAGCCTCGACGAGACGAACGCATCGCGGTAACGGTTACAGGTCGAGACAAGATCGGTCAGCCGTTTTTGGAATGTTCGGAGCAGAGGCAGACCAGTGGATTCAATCTCCTGCGTTGTATGGGGTCAATCACCACTCACAAGAGACCGTCGCAACGCGGTAGGGCGGACAATTTGTGAGTTGCTGGAAGGATCGTATCGCAAGAGACACACGATGTAGGGACAGATTGTCACGATTGATGTCACTTCGTCTGAGGCCAGTGGGTGTATAGTTTCGTGCAGTCGTAGACCGCAACTTCCGCTGCAAGGCGACGGTTCTTTGCGAACTAGGCAGAAGGGAC
>JBLNFC010000134.1:0-5181 GCA_050263355.1 Acidobacteriota bacterium | reverse complement strand
GAACTGAATCGCCAAACACCCGCACCTCTATTCCAGCCGGGAGAAGATGTGCGTGACTTCCGCGCTGGTTGAAGCTCGAAGAACTGATCCCGCGGTCGCGGGAAATACAGAGTGAATTGTTCAGAAGAGTTCCTGAAGGGTTATTCTCGCCGCAGGTGCCTCCCGTACAATAATCGATTCGAAGCCACGGGAGTGCTCATGCCTAAAACTGTTTGCATCCTCGTTTGTCTCTTGTCAAGCACCCTGCTTTACGCGGCTCCTAAGCCCAAGAAGGGCTCGATTGCCGCCGGGCGACTGCCTGCCCCGGCGTTCGCAGCGATGCAGACCATCGATCCAGAGCGCATTCGCGCCCACGTCCGGTTCCTCGCCGATGACCTGCTCGAGGGACGCGGTACGGGACAGCGTGGCGGAGACATCGCCGCTGAGTACATCGCCACTCAGTTCACGCTTTATGGCCTGAAGCCCGCAGGTGACAATGGTACGTACCTGCAGAAGGTTCCGATGGTGGGAGTGACGACACTTCCAGAATCAACCTTCACAATTGTTTCTAATAGCGGGCAGCCAATGAACCTGAAGCTGTTGGACGACTACGTCACATCCAATCAGACACAACAACCTCAATCTGACATTAATACTGAAATCGTCTACGTCGGCTACGGCATCGAGGCCCCCGAGTACAACTGGGATGATTACAAGAGCACTGATGTGAAAGGGAAGGTGTTGCTCATGCTGGTGAACGAGCCACCTTCGGACGACCCGAGGTTCTTCAAGGGCAAGGCTCTTACTTACTACGGCCGTTGGACCTACAAATACGAAGAAGCCGCCCGCAAAGGGGCGGTTGGCGTGATCCTGATTCACAAAACCGACATGGCCAGCTACGGATGGGATGTGGTACGCAATTCCTGGTCAGGGGAGGCGGCCTATCTCAAGGCGGAGGGTGTGCCAAAACTGACGGCTGCATCCTGGGTTCAGCTCGAGGTGGCTCGCAAACTAGCGGCCAGTGCAGGTATGGATATCGACAAGATGATGGTCGATGCGCGCTCCCGCGAATTTCGTCCTATTCCCCTTCCCGCGCGACTGCAGGCACACGTGGTGAGCGGGATTCGGCCCTTTGATTCCAACAACGTGATAGCTATGCTGCCGGGTACCAGCGCGAAGCTGAAGAACGAGGCTGTCATGTATACCGCTCACTACGATCACCTTGGTATCGCACCCAATCAGCCAGGAGACAAAATCTACAACGGAGCCAACGACAATGCCACCGGTTGCGGCATCCTGCTTGAGATCGCACGCGCTTATTCGGCCTCAGGGACCAAGCCGGCTCGCTCAATGATTTTTGCTTCGGTGACCGGAGAAGAGAAGGGTCTGCTCGGTTCTGAATATCTGGGCAAGCATCCACCGATTCCCGCAGGCAACATCACCCTCGATCTGAACTACGATGATGTGCCGCCCCTGGGTTCACCCGAAGAGACGGAAGTGTCGGGCTCGGAACGCACCGACTTCTACCCTGTAGTGCAGTCCACCGCGAAAGACTTTCGTTTGGCGATCCGCCCGGATGCGCGCCCGGAAGCGGGGCACTACTATCGTTCCGACCATTTCAGTTTGGCTCGGGTTGGAGTTCCTTCGTTCTCAATCAATGAGGGTATGAAGTACAAAGGGCACGATACCAACTGGGGCATGCAGCAGGCTGAGGACTACACCGCCAAGCGTTACCACCAACCCACTGACGAATATCATCCAGACATGGATTTTACTGGCGACGCTGCCATGGCGCGTTTCGGGTTCGCCCTGGGATGGAAGGCGGCCAGCATGCCTCAGTCAGTTAGTTGGGAAAAGGGTGATGAGTTCGAAGCAGCGCGACTGAAGAGTCAAGCAGCCGGGTCCCGGTAAACGGCCGAACAGCCTGCTTCGTGGCGTAAACTTGGGTAACTTTTGAGCCCTCCCGGGCCATGCTACGCTCGACGAATCGGTAGGCGAATCAACAGCTTCCTTACAAGTACCGCGACGGCATTGGGCCCAACGAAGCGTTTTTTGCGGTCGCGCCCGCCCACCGAGACCAGAACGCATGCCTCGGATTCCTATCTTCCGGCTCGGTTCCAGCAAGGAACGAGTGGTTCCGCCCAAACTGGCGCGTTACACGCCATTGCTTATCCTGGAAGGTCTATCCGCGGGAATCGATAATCTCCGCCACGATGTTTACTTAAGCCCGAAATTCGTAGAACAGATGCGCCTTCAAATGACACGCTTGGTGGCTCGCCATGGCAACGTCGAAGGTCTGTTGGCCGCCGATAGTCCGCTCGCCACCGGGAAGAAGGCTCACGCGGCCTATCGCTCCCCCGGAACAACTTCCACCCTGCCTCAACCACAGTTGGCTGATATCAAGAGCCTGCTCACAGAACTGCAGGTCGCTGCCTTAAACCGCGCCAAGCGAGATGGCAACATCTCTGTGGATCTGTTAGCGCGTTTGGCTGTGATCAAATTCTTGCGCTCTGAACTGCTTTCCCAGTTTGCACAAGTTTTGGAACGTTGCCGGATTTTGTTGAAGGGGTACGAAGGAGTGCGCCAGCAAACCGCACTCGAATTTCGCGAAAAGGTTGCCGGATTCCAAGTAGCCAAGAAAACAGTTTTGCGTCGAGCAGGTCAGGAATTGTTTCAAACGCTGCAGGAGATTGAGAAAGAGACGCTGGCCCGGATGCGGCGCTCACTATTCGGCGAGACTGCGGGCGCGGACTACAGCCTGTTCCTCAATCGGCTGATTCTTACCGACGATGGGCGGGACGATCATCTTAATGCCGACCACTACGTCATGCTGGGAAACTGGGATCGCGATCCGGACCGTTTCCCACAGATGCGTGAGATTGCATGCGCGTTTCTGAAAGCGCTGGACCTCGGCCCGGACGCGAACGATCTAAGCGTTGTTGACAGCTGGTTGAACTCACCGCAAAACGCGCAGGAGTTGGTCGCCGGTGGCACTCCAGACGTCGAGACTGTTGAGGGCACCGCCCAGGAGGCGCGTCTAGCTGTCTGGATCGAACTGCTGGAAGACGCCAAAGTCATGGAGCACGTGATCGCTTCGTATGAAGTGGTTCCGCTGCTGTCCGAGTATTCTCCGCGGATCAACGCGCAGCAGCTAAAGAATGGCCTGGTGTCTCGTGCGGAATGCGCGCGTGTCGAGAAGTTGATCAAGGACCATAGCCGCCTGAGCACCGACAGTCTGCTTGCGGCTGTGGAGCGTGTCTCAAATTGCCGTGGCGCGGAGCGAGCCAAAGTTGCCGGCCGTTTTCTGCGCGACTTTTTGCGATATCACCGCGACCTGCGTCGCCTGGAGACCTTGAACTCGGCCCTGGACGGCATCAATTTGTTGGGAAATGAAAAATTGCGGGAATTGTCAGCGGTGAACGGTACGCTCTATGAATTCCTCTTAGCGGAGGAGCAGCGGCCGACGGAAGACAAAGTCATTCATCACGTGATTTTGAAAGCGGATATCCGTGACTCGACCAAGCTCACACGTTCGCTGGTGGAGCGCGGATTGAATCCCGCCTCCTACTTCAGCCTCAACTTCTTCGACCCGGTATTCAAGCTTCTACCCAAGTATGGAGCGAGCAAGGTGTTCCTCGAAGGCGACGCCATGATCTTGAGCATCCTGGAACGCGAGGGAGAACCTGGATTCGCGGTGAGTCGCGCTTGCGTGCTGGCTCGCGAGATTCTCGACATTGTCCGCGGCTATAACCATCTGCTGCAGCGTGCAGGGCTGCCGTCGCTGGAACTCGGCATCGGCATCAGCTTTCAGGACGCTGCTCCGCTCTACCTCATGGATGGCGAACAACACATCATGATCTCGGACGCTCTGAACGAGAGCGATCGCCTCTCCTCCTGCAACAAGCGGGCGCGTAAGACGGTGGAACCACTGGAGAGCCTGTTCAATGTCTACGCCTTCCAAACTATAAGCGACGCAGATGCGGGCGAGAATGCTGACGAGTTTGTAATGTCGTACAACCTGAACGGAATACGTATCAATGAAGCAGCTTTTCGCAAGCTGCAACGTGAGATCTCACTGCAGGCAACCCATCTGGATGTACCCGCCCTGTGGTCGACGGAACAATTTAAGCTTTACAGTGGTCTGGTTCCGGTGGGCAACGAAATTTTTCGGCGCATCGTGGTCAGAGAGAGCCAGATCCCGCAGATCGATCCGCGCAACTCAGCCTTCCGTCGCTGGACCGATCGTACTTACTACGAGGTCTGTTCCAACCCTGTCATCTACCAGATGCTGGAAGAAGAAAACGCCACGGGCGCGTAAGCGGTGACGAACTTTTTACTTCGCCGTCGCGGCGACGGCCTTCGAGGACTGCAACCCTAGAGCATTGCTCATCTGCAAAATTAGCCACTCTGCTTCGTTTTTGTCGCGGACCGTCTGTCCCACCGTGATTTTTTTACCGTCCGCCTGAATCAGCTGGATGTCGTAATAGGGGGTTCCCGTTGCGCCACCTTGTTGCGACCTGATCACCGCATCGACTGCCGCAATTTGCGATGAATTGATTTCTCTGAACTGGCCAGCATTAAACAGCCCGCTGCGGTAGCGCACGCGATCGCGGTTGACGGTTGCTGTTGACGTGCCGAACCACAGTTGAAGCACGATATAGACCAGAAGTGCTTCGAAAAGAGCAAAGACCAGCGGGAAAATGATTGGCGCCTTCAGCCGGACGATGAGCATGAGTACTCCGGTCCACAACGCCAGGAACATGGTTGTCCCTGCAGCGAAGGTTTTGTTTCGGGCTGCCGGAAAATAAAATCGCGTGCCCTCGCTGGTGGGCGTAACCAAGATCGTGGGCGCAACCGGCGCCTGAACTGCCGGACGGTATTGGTGAAAGACCTGTGCTTCTGACGTTGATGGTGTGTCCTTGGTGCGGAAGACTGGTATTTCGAACACATCCTTGTAGTCGACGCCGGGGACATCCGCTTCCGCCTGCAATAGCCATACGATCGCGTTATGGGGATCGCTGGAGTCGGTCTGCCGCGCATCGGCCGGAATATCGAACGATACAGGAATCGTCGTTCCCATCGGACTGGCGAATAGACCTTGTGGGCCGACGGAATGCTCGTCACGCCAGAGAATACTCTGCCGGGTCGTCTGATCCTCGCTATTGCGGGAGACGACGACGTTTACGCACGACAACTTCAGTT
>JBLNFC010000133.1:0-3168 GCA_050263355.1 Acidobacteriota bacterium | reverse complement strand
CGAACCAGTCACCGCGGAATCCCTTGCGCAGCATCGCAATAAGGTGTTCATGGACGGCCAGGACGTCTTCAAGGTAGCGGTGAAAAAGCTAACCTCCGCCTCTTTGTCCGCGATGAAAGAGGCACAGCTGCAGCCCGAGCAGGTGAATTGGGTCGTTCCCCATCAGGCCAACCTCCGGATTATCAATCAAGTTGTCTCGCGTTTGGGCGTTCCTTACGAGCGAGTGATCATCAATATTGAGAATCGAGGCAATACCTCGAGTGCTTCGATTCCGATCGCCTTGGATGAAGCAGTCCGTGACGGCAGGATTCAGCCTGGCCACGTGGTGTTGATGTCCGCTTTGGGCGCTGGAATCTCCTGGGCGAGCGCACTTGCCCGCATGTAGTAGCCGGTAACGGCCGTGCGCAGCGCAGTTCAGATATGCCCCTTCCGGAGTGCTCTAGACGCTAGCCCGGATTTTGCATTGCGCGTGGGCCATTCGAGCCGAACCTCGAACAACCGCCCAAAAGGGGCGGCATCGATTCAACTAGTTTGGAATCTACTTCGCACCTAGGAGCAAGTTCAGAATGCTGGCATGGCTATTTCCAGGTCAAGGCGCACAAACCGTTGGTATGGGCAGAGGCCTCTACGAGACGTCGCGCCGTGCGCGTGAGGTGTTCGATCGCGCCGATGCGGCCTTAGGTTGGAAGCTTTCCAACCTGTGTTTTGAGGGCCCCGAAAGCGAACTCATGCTGACGGCGAATACGCAGCCGGCGATCCTGACGACGAGCATCGCAACGTTGGAAGCTTTACGGGAAGAATATCCTGAACTTCCGGAACCCACTTTCGTCGCCGGCCACTCTCTCGGCGAGTACAGCGCATTAGTTGCGGCGGGCGCCCTTTCGCTCGAGGACGCGGTCAGGTTGGTCAACTTGCGCGGCAAGGCCATGCAAGAGGCAGTACCAGCGGGAATTGGCGCCATGGCTGCGGTAATGGGTGCGACGCACGAACAAATTTTGGAAATCTGTCGAAAAGCGGCTGAGGACGAAATAGTGTCCCCTGCCAACTTCAACGCGCCGGGTCAAATCGTAATTGCTGGACACGCCGGTGCAGTGGAGCGTGCGAAGGCTGCCGCTGCAGAAGCGGGACAGAAGGTGATCCCACTCAAGGTGAGTGCTCCCTTCCACTGCGCGCTAATGGCGCCCGCAGCAGCGGCGTTGAACGAGGCGTTCAAGACGATCAAGCTGTCGCCGCCGCGCGTGCCCGTGGTAGCCAACGTCAATGCAAAGCCGAATCGTGATGTGAACCAGATTCCCCAGTTGCTGTTCCGACAAGTGGATGGCACCGTCATGTGGGAGCAAAGTGTGCGATACATGGCAGAATTTGGGGTGGATCGGGCGCTGGAGATCGGCCCCGGTACCGTGCTGGCTGGCTTGGTAAAGCGCATTGATAAACGCATTTCGACGCTCAGCGTCAATTCTCGGGATGCGTTCGCTAAGCTTCCCTCGTTCTTGGCCCACCGGCGCGAGACAGTCACTGCCCTCAGCGCTTCTCCAGCGTAAGGCGCGAAGCTGCTTTCGCACAGCAAACCTAGGGATTTCGCAGCAAGTCAAGGCGATTTAGCTCCTAGACGAGGCGAAAAGCGTGCTAAGTAGCGGCCCGTCGTGACACTCAGCGCATCCTCTTCGGTGCGTCCAAGCAAGTGGCACGGTTTGCTTCGCTCCCGCTTGAGTCCGCCGAAATCCGCGGCTTAGGTGACGAGATAAGTTCAATTCCAAGCAACGTCAGAATCGTCAACGCCTTCTCAAATGGAGGCAAAGCAGTCGGGGAACTCCTTTCGGAGTCCCCTCGGAGGAACCATGGCCGAAGGGCGCAACATCGAAGCCGAAGTTAAGAAGATCATCAAGGAGCAGCTAGATGTCGACGAGGCGGACATCAAGCCCGAGTCTTCGTTCATCGACGATCTCGGTGCCGACTCGCTCGGTCTAGTCGAGCTGGTTTTGGCATTCGAGGAAGCGTTCGAGATGGACATCCCCGACGAGGACACGGAGAAAATCAAGACCGTCAAGGATGCTGTCGACTACATCACCAAGCACTCCGGCGGCTGATTCGATCGCAGCAAGAGGAAGTATATGGAGCGCGTCGTCGTTACCGGTATTGGAATGGTCACCCCCGTAGGGGTGGGAACCGATCTGAGTTTTCAAGCGTTGGTCGAAGGAAAGAGCGGGGTTGGTCCAATCACGCTTTTCCCAATTACCGATGAGTATCCAACGCGAATAGCGGCAGAGGTAAAAGGCTTCGAACCTACCGCGTATGTGGAGAAGAAAAAACTCAAGGAGGTGGCGCGCTTCATCCCTTTTGCCCTCGCATCCACGACTATGGCTCTCGAGCAGTCAGGACTGGTTCTGACGGATGAGCTAAGGGAGCAGATCGGTGTTTACATCGGCGTGGGGTTGGGTGGAATCGAAAACCTCGAAGAATGTACGTTAACCCTTAACAATAAGGGCCCGAAACGCGTTAGCCCGTACGTCATTCCGTCCTTGATTGCGAACATGGCGGCTGGCCAGGTGTCAATCAAGTGGGGTTTCCAGGGGCCCAATTTCTGTGTGACGAGCGCCTGCGCGTCGAGTGCGCACGCAATCGGCGAAGCTTATCGACTGATACAATCGGGCCGAGCGCCAGTGATGGTTGCTGGCGGCGCGGAAGCGACCGTCTCTCCCGTTGGTATTGCGGGCTTTGGCGCGATGTTCGCGTTGAGCCGGCGCAACGATGAACCGCAACGTGCAAGTCGTCCCTGGGACAAGGGTCGAGATGGCTTCGTGTGCGGTGAAGGAGCGGCCACACTCATTCTGGAGTCCTTGACGCACGCCAGGCAGCGTGGCGCAAAGATACTCGGCGAAGTCTTGGGCTATGGAGCCACTTGCGACGCCTACCACATCACGAAGCCTGCTCCCGATGGTGTCGGTGCGGTCCGTGCCATGGTGCACGCCCTTCGGGATGCGAAGCTAAATCCGGAGCAGATTGACTACGCCAACGCTCACGGCACATCGACGCCAACCGGCGATATCGAGGAGTCCAAAGCCATTTGCAGAGTCTTCGGCGCCCACGCGACCGAGAAGCGGCTCTGGGTAAGCTCCACGAAATCCATGATGGGACATTTGTTGGGTGCGGCCGGCGCGGCCGAGGCTG
>JBLNFC010000132.1:0-3197 GCA_050263355.1 Acidobacteriota bacterium | reverse complement strand
TCCTGCTCGGCGAGGAGGGCGCGTATTGCGGGAACCACATCTTGCTCTTCCAGGCGCAGATGAGTGGTCCATAGCTGCTGTAGTTGCTTCACTCGATCGCGCAGTTCGTCAGACACGCATTTCTGTGTTTCAGGATTCTCAGCAATAGCCTGCCACATGGGCAGCAACTCGGCAACGAGCGCATCGATCGCATTGTGTTGCTGAACCATGGATTCGTTCGCCGCTGCCAAATATCCAGGCGGAAGTTTCTCGTGCAAACGCGGGTAAATGGACTCATTTTCGTCGGCTTCGTGTAAGGGCAAAGCAACTTGGTAATAGCGCAATACTGCCCCGGCGGCGTCCTGGCGGTCGCGCGCTGGGCTGCCCGGGTTTTGCGCAAGACGCTCTGCTATGTCCGTGAAATGCCGGATCCGATCATGACATGCGAGCAGGAGGGTGACAGCGTCTTCCTGTATGCGCTCGCCCGAGTCTGTCCCGACTTTGAGTTCGGTCAGCATATATTCATTCTGCCATATGGAGGGTATGGCTGGTGTACTGGCGGGAGCAGCAGGTTGCCATCTTCATACCAGGGGCCTTATAGTCACCCTGCGCCCGTCAAATCATAATGAGACTCCTGCTCAACTGGGTGTTAAGCGCTCTTGCCGTCTGGATCGTAGCCCAGTTTGTGCCCGGGTTCGAAGTACACGGCGTGACGGCCGCGCTGCTAGCAGCCCTGGTCATCGGCTTCATCAACGCAACGCTCGGGCTTTTTCTGAAAGTGATCACGTTTCCATTAACACTAGTCACGTTCGGGTTGTTTTGGTTCGTAGTGAACGCCGCGATGCTGGAACTCGCTTCGGCGATTGTAGGGTCCGGATTCCAGGTTCATGGCTTCTTCGCAGCCTTCATCGGGGCAATCGTGTTGAGCCTGGTGAATATGTTCTTGCGATGGCTGGTATCGACGCCGAAGGAGCGGGCATAGTGCTAGGGCTGAGACTTCTTCGGTCTCATCGCCTCCCAATCCGCATTCGATAGCATTCGACCGATCTGGCTGAACTCTCCCGCACCCTGCAACCATTCTCCGCCATCCATGGTGACCACCTCGCCATTGATATATGGACAGCCGTCGCTGACCAGAAATGCGGCCAGATTTGAGAGTTCCTCTACTGTTCCGAATCGTCCCATGGGATTGCGTTGTTTCGCGAGTTGTTCGAGTTCGGGTCGGGGCAATAGGCGAGAAAATGCCCCTTCAGTAGGAACCGGGCCGGGTGCAATAGCATTCATGCGGATTCCGCGGTTTCCCCACTCGACAGCAAGACTGCGGGTGAAGGCTTCCACACCCGCTTTCGCAGTAGCGGAGGGCACAACATAGGCAGAACCTGTTCGGGTATAGGTGGTCGTGATATTCAAAACTGTCGCGGCGTGATTTGCTGAGAGCCAGCGGCGGCCGCACGCCATGGTGACGTGGATGGTGCCGAGAAGCACGATTCCGATAACTGCGCCGAAGGCACGAAGAGACAGATCTTCGCTGCGAGCCAAGAAGTTGCCGGCGGCATTGTTGATGAGGATGTCCAGTGGGCCATCTCTCCAAATTGCTTCAATCATCCCGTCAACGGCGTCGGCGCTGCGGACGTCACAAGGGAGTGCGTGGATACTTCCGCCGGTGGTCTCACGAAGTTCTTGCTGCGTGGCTGAGAGAACTTCTTTACGGCGGCCGCAGATGTAAACCGTCGCTGCCAGAGAGAGAAAGCGCTGGGCCATACCTTTGCCCAGCCCGGTGCCGCCGCCCGTAATCAAAATTCGTTTGTTTTGCAGCAGGTCAGCACGGAACATAGGATCTCCTGATCATGCGTCTGGCCCGAGTCTATGGCCTGTCCGCAAACGAGCATTGCAGGACGAAATGGAGGGTGCGGACAAAAATGCCCGCGCCAAATACTTATACAGCAGCATCGCACGCTAGCCGGAATCCATAGTCGGCGTATTGGAATTCCGGGGGAATGCTGGAACGGGCGGAGCATCGCGATATTTTCACGTGATGACGCCAGGAGCCCCCACGGGACGAGCGACGAATTCCAGTTTCTGGCCCCTGAGGATTGCGGGTCGGAGAATTGGAGTAGTAGTCGGCGGCGAACCAGTCAGAGCACCACTCGTGGACGTTCTCGCACATTTCGTAAAGGCCGAACTGGTTAGGTTGCGAGCGTCGGACCGGTTCGGGGCCGGTAATCCAGAGCTTGTTGTAATCGGGACGTGATTGAGGAGGAGCATCGCCCCATGGGTACAGTTTGCCATCTACATCACCACGGCAGGCGCGTTCCCACTCAGCTTCGGTTGGAAGGCGATAGTTGCGGCCGGTCAATGAACTAAGCCACTCGCAGTAGCGCAGTGCCTCGAACCAGGAGACCGCGACGACTGGCTGTTCTGGATGGTTGAAATTCGGATCGTTCCAAAAGGGCGGAGCAGTATTTCCAGTGCCGCCGAGAAACAATCCGTATTCGAAATTCGTGACTTGGCAAGTCGCGAGGTAGAAATCATCTACCCAGACGCGGTGAACGGGCTGCTCGTTTTCCTGGCCTTGCTTCGATCCCATCAAAAACCATCCTGCGGGAATCAGAGCGAGTTCCGGTTGGTGCGGAGTATTTGGTTGATCGGCGATTGGGGCCTGTGTAACCATCTGCGGCGAGGCGTGGCACAGCAAGTACTGCGCCTTTCGAGTTTAGCAACAGCGTGCCTGTCTTGAACAGGTGAGTGGTGGTCGTCGAGTCGTTATGAAGAAGCTTGCATTCAAGGTGAGACTGGATGGGATGGAGGGCAGCTCCGTTGCGGCGCTGAGTGCGCCCTTCAGTGTCGAGAAAGTTTTTGGGACAAAGGCTCGGGTGCCGGTGCGGGGCACGATCAACGGATTTCCGTTTCGTTCGTCGCTGTCGCCCATGGCGGGCTGTCATCGCATGGTCGTCAACAGAACCATCCGGGAAGGAGCGGGTGTGCAGGCCGGGGATATGGTTTCGGTGGTTTTGGAAAGAGACGAAGCTCCGCGAGTGGTACAGGTTCCCCCTGCACTCAAGAAAGCCATGGCTGGAAGTAAAACGGCGCGCAATAAGTGGAAGACGCTTTCCTATACGCACCAGAAAGAGATTGCGATGTCCATTCGCGATGCGAAGCAGGAGGAGACACGGCGGCGAAGGCTGGCCAAGGTTATGGATGTGCTGACCTCGGATAAG
>JBLNFC010000131.1:0-3574 GCA_050263355.1 Acidobacteriota bacterium | reverse complement strand
GCCGGACGACGACGGTAAGATTTATGGCGAGGTCATCGTGAAGCGAGGCCTGAAGCGGCGTGCCCGCAGACGCAAGTTGCTGGTCGATGGCGAAGTCAAACAGATTCTGGAGGGTCTGATCGCCCAGTCGAAATGCGATTATGTGTTCACCAACCCGCGGGATCGGACCAAGCCACTCGGAGGTTGGGTGCTCGAGGATCAGATGGGACGGCTGCGCAGCCAGATCCACCCGCACACCGATGCCGGTCTGCATGCCTTGCGTCATACCTTTCTCACCGAGGCCGGGGAGCACACCGATCCCTTCACGTTGCAGTATGTGGCGGGACACGATACGATAAAAACGACTATGCGCTACGTACATCCGCGCGAGGAGACGGTGAAGAAGTTGTTTGTGCGGCTGGGCGGATTGGAGCGTTTGTCGGCGGAGTGCGCCGAGTCGGTGCAAAATCGGGTGCAGTTAATTTCGGCCCCTGCTGAGGATCGCGCTAAGTCATTGTTGCATAGCGGTTTACAGTGTGCGGAAGTGGTGGAACTGGCAGACACACCATCTTGAGGGGGTGGCGCCGAAAGGCGTGGGGGTTCAAATCCCCCCTTCCGCACCATTGAATTTTCATCTGAGAGAAAGGACTGGGTTACCCAGTCAGTGAGTTTTTGACAGCATGATTACGTTAATCACTATCGTTCACATCATTGTTTGTCTGTTCATCATCATCGTTGTGCTGCTACAGAGTGGCAAGAGTGGCGATATTGCCGCGGCATTTGGTGGCATGGGCAGCCAAACTGCCTTCGGACCGCGGGGGGCCGCTAGCGCTTTATCGAAAGCGACGACCTGGTCAGCGGTGATTTTCATGGTCACCTCGATCACGCTTTCCATTTTCGTGGTGCGCCGCTCTGGACAGTCGACTTCAGTGCTTTCGAATGTCAAGAGCGACACGACGAAAACGCAGCCAGTGAAGCCTGCGCAACAACCGGCAGCTCCTGCGCAAAAGTAAGAATTCTCGAAATTAGAGCGAGCCCTCCTCACCGAGGGCTTTCTTTTTGGGCGGTGTTCCTTTTGCTCAAGTAGGTGACGAGAACAAAGCATGATTCACGAGATCATTCCTGTAGGTCCGCTGCAGTGCAACTGCTCCATCATCGGCGATGAGACCACCCACGAAGGCATGGTTATCGATCCGGGCGATGATATAGAGGAGATACTTGCTCTCATCCGAAAACACAGTCTCAAGGTCAAGCAAATCGTAATCACCCACGCCCATATTGATCACGTGGGCGGTGCGATGAAGCTGCGCAAGATAACCGGGGCGCCGGTTTTGCTGAATCAGAATGACTACGCGTTGCTGAAGATGCTCGATGTGCAGGCGGCCTGGATCGGAATGCCTTCGCCGGGCAGTGTGGATATCGACCAAAGTCTCGGGCATGCAGACAAGGTAAGGGCGGGTACGCTCGAAGCTGGCGTGATTCACACCCCCGGTCATACCGAAGGCAGCATCTGCTTGTACTTCGCTACAGAAAAGAAACTGATCGCGGGAGATACTCTTTTCGCCGGAAGTATTGGACGAACCGATTTGCCCGGCGGCTCCTATGACAAGATTCTGAATTCACTGCACGACCGTGTGCTCGCCCTGCCTGACGAGACCGTAGTTGTCCCCGGGCATGGCCCGCTTACGACCATTGGTGATGAGCGGGAGACGAATCCGTTCCTCATAAAACGATAGACCCTGCGGTACACGCTCGTGGCTACGCGACTACGAGTTCCAGCACTCTGCGAACTCCCTCCCGGAAATCCTGAGGCGGCGTAATAAGGCTAACCACGAGGTAGCCGTCCCGAGGAAAATCGTAGAAGTGTCCGGGGTGGACCAGCACAGAACATCTCGTCATGATGTCGATGGCCAGATCTTCATCGGAACCCGTCGCCGGCACACGTAAAACGGCATACCAGCCCCCTTCCACATCCAAGCGCTGAATTAAGGTTTGCTTTCCGAGTTGACGATCCAATTCCTCCAGGTTCGCTCGCAATCGATCCAGCAACAGGGGCTGAACGTTTTTTCGCTGTTGCAGGAGCTCCGGTGCAGCCCATTGAATCGGCGCGTTCATGGAGAGAAATGTGTCGGCAATAACTTCCAAACGCGCAAGCGCAGTTGACAACTGTTCGGATGGCCCACTTGCCGCGATCCATGCCAGCTTCATCTGCGGCAAACCCGCGACCTTTGAGAGACCGCTCAGGGTAAAGCTCAGAGTCTCACGATTGCGCACGAAGCTGCTGCGAGGGACTCCGTCGTGCGGGTAATCGAGGAACACTTCATCCGAGACTAAGGCGACGTTGTATTCACGGCAAAAACTGTTCAGAGCATGAAGTTCGTCGTCTCTGACGTACGACCCGGTGGGATTGTTGGGGTGCACCACAATGACAGCGCGCGTCCGGTGGTTTACCGCCTTGTAGAGCGAGGCAACATCAATTTGCCACCCGTGATCGTAGATCAGCGGATAGGGCACAAGTTTTACGTCCTGAAGATCGGCAAGGAAACCGAACAGCGGATAACTCGGCTTGGGGACAAGAATTTCGTCTTCGGCATTGCAGAGAAGCCGAAATAGAAAGGAATAGCCTTCGCTGGTGCTGGTGGTGAGGATGATGTGCTCGGGATCAACCTCGTACGCATCGTGCTCGTGGCGGTAATAGTCGGCAATGGCTCGCCGCGCTTGCAGCAGGCCTTTCGGTTGAGGATCGTAGTCAAGCGACTCAGGCTTCGCGAGAGAAGACAGAATCGCCTCGCGGTCGTACTGAATGCCGACACGCGTGGGATTGGATGCCATCAGATCCAGCAGCTTTAGCCCGCGCGACTGCATGTCGGCTTGTGCAATCGTGAACTGATTCGGACTGAGGTTCCAATCTGTTCGCCTGGAAAACATTTCGTTTTTTCAGCAAGATGAGTTTGCGCAACTTTGAATCGAGTTAGCCTACACGGCTGTATTGTATCGGTTTACGACAGAGCTTCGATACCCGGGGTGTGGCAACCCCACCCTGATAGAATGCCCTCCAAGCATTGCCGGTATTCCGCACAGAGATCCACCCGGGGGTGAGGCGTGCTGCGAGACCTGCTCTCACGCTGGCCATTGATTCGCCAAATGCAAACTGGAGCCGATGGAACCGGCTCCGAATCCATGAGCCCACGTACGCTCAATCTGCGGCCCAAGAACCATGGCGCAGACGTGGCGCGTTCCGTTTGTCCGTATTGCGGGGTGGGCTGTGGGCAGCTCGTGTATCACAAGGACGGGAAGCTGATCTCCATTGAAGGTGATCCGCAGTCCCCTATCTCGCGTGGACATCTCTGTCCGAAAGGCGCCGACACCTTCGAACTGCACACGCATCCGGATCGGCTGAAGAAGGTTAAATACCGGCGACCCTATTCGCGGCAATGGGAAGACCTTGATCTTGAAACAGCGATGGATATGGTGGCCGACCGTGTTTGGGAGACCCGCGAACGTACCTTTGAGGAGACGCGCGACGGACAACGTTTGATGCAGACGACCGGGATGGCTCATTTGGGCGGAGCCACTCTCGACAATGAAGAAAACT
>JBLNFC010000130.1:0-13757 GCA_050263355.1 Acidobacteriota bacterium | reverse complement strand
CAGCTGGTGTGAGCAACGCAGAATTTACCGAGGCTTTGGAACTGGCGGCGGAGTCCGGTGTGAAGTTCAATGGCGTGCTGTGTGGACGCGCTACCTGGAAAGAGGGCATTCCGGTTTATGCCAAAGAGGGAGCGGAGGCCTTCCGCAAATGGCTGCAGACACAGGGCGTGGAGAACATCAATAACGTGAATGATCGATTGAAGGCGGCCACCTCCTGGCACGAGATTTACGGTATGGAACCCGCTGCGGTAGGTGCTTAAGATCAAGAAGATTTACGAGGCGTGCCTTGCCGGCACGCCTTTTGTATTTCGGCTCACGTGCCGCTCACGGCAACTGGTAAATGATGCGCCGGTTGGCAGTAACGCTGCGTTTTTGCGCGCAGGAAGACGGAGACGCCTGCACCCCGCTGAGTTCAATGGACGCTTTAATGAAGTTCGCACATTGCGTGAACCTCATGCTTGGAGAATGACGATGCCCACACTAGTCTCGCAACCGACACGAATTCGATCGGCTGGCAACAAACCGAAGCTCATCGACGAATACATTGGTCGAGTCAATTGCCAGGTGTCAGCAGTCAGCGTAGCCCACATGCGCAGTCCGGGTGGGTGGGAAGAACCTGGGCAGACTCCGGAGTTTGAGGAGTTCACCATCGTGCTTAAGGGTATGTTGCGGGTGAAGCACAAAGATGGCCGTCTGAATGTAACGACAGGACAGGCGGTGATTGCGCATGCGGGAGAGTGGGTGCAGTATTCAACTCCTCTGGAGGAAGGCGCAGAGTATATTGCGGTGTGCATGCCGGCCTTTTCGCCGGAGACAGTCCATCGGGATAAGAAGTGAGGCAAAGGGCAGGTTGAACTGGTGGCCGGTAAGTTCGGGCCAAGCTCAAAGCCAATAAACGCCTGGTTAGGGCAGCTATATTTTGGAACGCGATGTTCCCAGGGCCGTGTTCGCTAGTCGATGTCTCGGCTGACCAGCCTGTCGAGCACTGCTCGAACCGGAGCCGACAGGGAAAAATCCGTACTGCGAAGCTTTAGTTCGTGTCCTTCTACCACATCCATCCCGTCCTTATGAAAGTAGAAGGCGACAGGGACTGGTCAGGACGCAGTCCGTGATGCGCGAGCGCGACACGATGAAGATGTCGATCGTTTGTCCAGCCCGGAGCTTTCGATCGTATCCAGCCTTTCGAAGTTCGGCAATAAACTGAAGCGCTCGATCTTTCCAAGGAACACGCGCCAGCATCAAACCGAAGAATTCCTCAATGCGTTCCCAGCTCTGAATGAAGTCGCGCTCAAAGGGGTTGACTGTCTCGTAGTCGCTCATGTGTTTGGCCTTTTGACGGCAATCGTCTGATTCCGTCAACTAACCCGCGCTGTCCTTCCCGAAACGGGAATCGTCACGCTTGTGGCGGATTCGCATCACTTTCCGCTCCCTTGCGCCGCTTTAGCATGCTCTTGTGACGCCACTCCCCTTCACGTTAAATCCACGGTTTCCTTTCATTGGAGGAACGCATGTGCTGCAAGGCCGCTGTCCTCTGTTGTTTTCGGCGCATCCTGACGACATCTCTGGCTAGCTTTTTCCTACTGGTTTTCTGCAATTGCGGTGGATCATCGCCCTCTCCGTGGACGCCGCCACCCACGAATCCCGTTCTCACGTCGGTCATTGTGGCACCCGCGAATCCCACTCTCACCCTCGGGGCTGCCCGGCAGTTCACAGCGACTGCCAACTACAGTGATCACACAACGCGCGACGTGACCGCGTCGCCCAGCTGGTCTAGCGCGACTGCTTCGGTCGCCACGGTCTCGAGCATCTCGGGACGCGAAGGGGTGATCACACCGCGTGGGGTCGGCAGCTCCACCGTAACCGCAATCTATAACTCTGTCAGCGGGAGCACCAGCGCTACCGTGAATGCTCTTGTGCCACGTTTCGTTCTCGCCGGCAACTATTGCGACCACACGGTGTCTCGTTTAACGATTAACAGTTCTTCGGGAAGGTTGCGGGCGTATGGCTACACGCCGGTGACTGCGCCCTGCCCGTTCTCGCTGGCGGTGGATCCGCAGTCAAAGTTCGTCTATCTGGCCAGCGACTCCGCTCCGAGCTCAGTCTGGGCATTCTCGACCAATCCCCAGTCGGGAACGCTGACCGCGGTTCCGGGTTCGCCGTTCGGGGCAGGTCCCAATCCGACCAAACTCGCGATCGACGCGGGCGGAGAATTTCTTTTCGTGACCAATCGCGGGGACGGCTCGGTCTCGGTTTTTTCGATTGGCGCGAACGGCGCATTGTCGTCGGTGGCAGCGAACGTTCGATCGGGCCGTGGGGCATGGGCGCCTGCGGTCGATCCGTTGGGAAAGTTTCTCTACGTCACTAACCCCCTGGACAAGACGGTGTCGGCATTTTCCATTGCATCATCGGGCGCGCTGACGGCGGTGACTGGCTCGCCCTATCCAACGGGAACAGGGGCCATGGGCGTCGTGATCGATCCCTCGGGACAGTTCCTCTACGTGACGAACAGCACTTCCAGCAACGTCTCGGCGTTCACCATCAACGGCACGAGTGGGGCGTTATCCGCCGTGAGCGGATCGCCGTTCATGGCTGGACAGGGAGCGGGTGCGGCCGCGATTAATCCCAGCGGCAAGTTCCTGATAGTCGCCAATGCCGCGGACAACACCGCGAGTGTCTTCTCGATCGATGGCACGACCGGTGCTCTTACTGCCGTGGGTGCGCCGGTTGCAACCGACGAGTCTCCATTCGACGTGGCCTTTGACCCAGCGGGCAAATTCGTCCTGGTGTCGCATCTGGATACGAACGACCTCGGCACATTCGCCTTTAACTCCTCCACCGGCGCGCTCACGCCCGTGGCGCTGATGAGTGGCCGAACCCCACCCGGTCCGCTCGCGCTTATCAATGCATCGCCTCAACTCCATAACCCGATTCAATACGTGGCTCGCAATCTTTACGTCGCTGATACGCGCTCTCCAAACGGGTCTCCAACGCTCTCAGCATTGAAGATCAATCCGAAGACGGGTGCGCTCACTGGCACCGTTTCCGATTACAACACGGGCGGATCCCAGGCGACCGCTGTCGCCACCAACCTGGAAGGGACGTTGGTCTATAGCGCGAACCTCTGGACGAACAACATTGGCGGCTTTACTGTCGATCCCAAGACCGGCGCTCTCAACACCATCGCCGGCTCGCCTTTCACCGCTTCCAATCCCTACGGGATCGGCATTGATCCTTCGAGCCGCTTCTTCTATGCAGCCGACTACAACACTGGGCTGCGTGCTTACTCGATCGACCCCGCAACCCGAGCCCTGACGGAACTTGCGGGATCGCCATTTCCTACCGCATTAGGACCGATTGCTCTTTCCATCGATCCCGCGGGCCGCTTGTTGTACGTTCTCAACAGCGCCAGCGCGAGCATTTCAGGTTATTCGCTTGACCCTTTGACCGGCGTTCCTACTCCCTTGTCGTCCTCGCCGTATCTGGCTACGACGGCGACGGGCTACCCACGCTTCATGGTCATCGATGCCACGGGCCGCTACTTGTACGTCGTCGTCTGCAGTGATTTTCGCGGCGACTCCTACAACTTGCTCGGCTATGCTATTGACTCGAAAACGGGTGCACTCACACTGCTCTCCTCGTCACCCATCGCCACGGGCAAGAATCCCGTAGCCGTGGTTGCCGATCCCACGGGACGCTGGTTGTACGTGGGCGCCAACGCTGTCTACGGCTACGCCATCGCGCCGGATGGTTCTTTAAGCTCAGTTCCGGGGTCCCCGGGAACCATCAGCAATCCCCCCCTGTATCTCATTTTCGAAGCTTCAGGGAAATATCTGTATGCCGGTAACGATCAGGGGATTACCGGCTTCACGGTCGATCCCGTCACCGGCGCGTTGACGACCGGCCCCACCTTCCCCTTCCCGAGCGGGAAAGGGGCATGGGCTTTGACTTCGACCTTCGATGTGCAGTAGCTGGCTTAAACGGACCGCAGGCAGCAGATTGTTTTGAGCGCCAGAATGCGGGTTAGCCATTAACTGCGAATTCAGTCATTGACCCGCGAGGCATCGGATTGAATGTCATTCTACGGAACGACAGGAAGCTGTCTACTTGCAGTTTGATTTGCAGAGATCGCAGGCCTGGCAAGTTGCTGTGAGGGAATTGAACATGTTGGTGGAAAACCCCATTGCACTGATCAAGCCGGGGATCCCGAATGCGTCCACCTGATGAGTGCTGCGTCGAATCACTCCCATTCAATGGTGCCGGGGGGCTTTGAGGTGATGTCATAGACAACACGGTTAATTCCCTTCACCTCGTTCACCATGCGGCTGGAGATGGTCTTTAAGACTTCGTAGGGCAGTGGAACCCAATCGGCGGTCATGCCGTCCTCGGAATGCACCGCGCGCACGGTGCAAGTGTAGGCATATGTGCGCTGGTCGCCCATGACTCCCACGGACATTACCGGAAGCAACACAGCAAACGACTGCCAAATCTTGCTGTAAAGCCCGGCATTCTTGATTTCGCTGACCACGATGTCGTCGGCCTCACGAAGAATGGCCAAGCGTTCTGGAGTGACTTCGCCGAGAATACGGACTGCCAACCCCGGGCCCGGAAACGGCTGTCGTTGCAAAATCTCTTCGGGCATCCCCAGGTCACGGCCGATGCGGCGGACTTCATCCTTAAACAAATCCTTTAGGGGTTCGATGAGCTTGAGCTTCATCTTCTCGGGCAGGCCGCCGACATTGTGATGGGTTTTGATGGTCTGAGAGGGCCCGCGCACGGAGCGGGACTCAATCACATCGGGATAGAGCGTGCCCTGGACCAACCAGTCCACCGGGCCTTCCGCTTTCTCGATGCGGTGAGCTTCTTCGTCGAAGACGGCAATGAATTCGTTACCAATGATCTTGCGCTTGGTTTCGGGGTCAGTGACGCCCTTGAGCTTTGAGAGAAAGCGATCGGTTGCGTCTACCGCGTCGAGATGAAGACCCAGCTTGTCGCGAAGGCTCCGTTGAACTTTTTCGAATTCGTTTTTGCGCAAAACTCCGTTATTGACGAAGATGCTGGTCAGGCGGGAGTTGCCCTTCTCATCGCGCAGGGCACGATCGACGATGGTGGCGGCGACAGCCGAATCCACACCACCCGAGAGCGCGCAGATCGCTCTTCCCTGCCCTACGGTTTGGCGCACGCTGCGAACAGTCTCATCGATAAAACGCTGCGCCGTCCAGTTGGGTTTGGCGGCGCAGATCTCGAGCACAAAGTTGCGCAGGATATCGCTGCCGAGTGGAGTGTGATGCACCTCAGGATGGAACTGCACAGCCCACATCCTCTGGGTAGGGTTCTCGATAGCGGCGACTGCACTGGGAGAGCTGGCGGTTAGATGAAAACCAGCCGGTAGTTCGACCGCCTCGTCGCCATGAGACATCCATACGGCGAGGACCTTCGGTAGTCCGCGGAAAAGTTGCGAGCCATTCTTGATTTCGACTTTGGCATGGCCGTACTCGCGCTTGTCAGCCGGACGAACCTTTCCGCCCAACGCGTGCACCATGAATTGCAGTCCGTAACAGATGCCGAGGACGGGAACCCCCAACTGCAGAACGGTCTTGTCGGCATGGGGCGCGTCCTGGTCGTAAACCGAGCTCGGCCCACCAGAGAGGACCATACCTACGGGCGAATAGCTACGAATTTCCTCCAGGCTGGCGTTGAACGGAAGGACAACGGAAAAGACGTTCTGTTCGCGGATGCGGCGCGCAATCAGTTGCGAATATTGCGCCCCGAAGTCGAGGACGACGATCGATTGGGTATCCACGGATGAGTGTCTCAGAATCGCGAGGATAGTGTAAAGCGGAATGCGGCGATGAGCCTAGAGGATAAGAAGCGGGGCCATAAGAGGGATGCTCAGGCCGGGGCGCCCGAATCAGCGCAGGAGAAGTCCATAGGTTCTTTCTGCGCTCAGGAAGGCAATGTGCGCTCAGGACGACCATTTATTTCGACTCCTGAGGAGGGTTGCTCGACGGAAGCGGAATGTCGCTGAGAATATCGTCGTCAGATGGAGGAATTGGTGACCAAGACGCGGTGCTCCTCGCCGTAGCTTCGGAGTCAGTTGATGGCAGAGGTGTCTGTAAGGCGCTCTCTTGACGAACGCAGGGAGGTGAGGTCGCCGCGGCGACAGAAACGGGCCGCTTCGGCATTTGCAGTATACAGACGTACGCCGCCAGCCTGGCCACGTACAGGAAATCGACAACGGCAAAATACAGCAACGTGAGAATTGCAATGGCAGTTGCAACGACTACACCGGGCACAAGTCCAACGAAGGCTAACGGGAAAACAACCACAGATGAAGCAATCGCAAACGCCACGAAATGGCATGTTGCACACACCGTGCTGCTCCAACTGAGCGCACCGGCGCGGTACAGACAGAAGTCGAAGGCGGAAGCAAATGCGCCAAACGTATCGGATTGATCGCGTAATACAAAGAGTGGAGCTATCGAGAGAATCCAGTTCATCGAAGACCAGGAGAGCACAACCAGCAGCGCCAGCGGGATGAAGGTCAGGAAGGCGAGACCCGGCTGCGGATCTTTCGCGGTCGACATAAAACTGGATAAGATCCCGGAACTCACGAGCGCTAGCAATCCGGCGAGTACCAGGGTCAAGCGCAGAAAATTAAGTGCGGCCAAGGAACGGAGGTGTCTAACCCGCATGGGCGGGGCGTAGGGCTGCTCGTCGGTGAAGTCCGATGGAGTAACTTGAGCGCCGCTGAAGTATTGCAGCAATGGGCGAATTGTCGCCGCGCGTCCCACAGAAGAAGCGACAATCCAAAAAGCCCCCAATGTAAGCGAGACGAAAACTCCCGCCGCCATCAGTCGTTCACCACTTCCCGCAATCATGTGCCCTACCGCTTGCGACACCAACAAGGGATGCCGGGTCTTCAGGAACAGGGCGTCGCCTGTTGTGACCAGCAGCGAGTCGAAGTACTGAAGAAGGGTGAACAAGACCAGAAGCGAGGCAGCGGCGCCGAAGGTCCAACGCCAGCTAACCTCCGCTAAAGCAAGCCCCGGGTGCCGAAAGATGGCTCGGAAACCTTCGATGGTTGGGGACGGCTCTGTCACGATGCGCTTTAGCATAACCCAGTGCTGCCCGCCCTGGTAATTTCGCGGCTAATTCGCAGATAGGAAGGAAATGGCATGGCCAAGTAGATGTGACAGTATATTTGCTGCATACCCTCTGGCGGCAGGGGGCATCTTCTTTTATCAAGCAGACCTGAGAGCGGCAGTGGCCGCCGGCCCTTCATTCTCAAAGGAGAGCATTGTGAAGTTTCAGAAGCACTCGTCTTTGACGATCTCACAAGGTATGAGCAGCCTCGAGCGGATGATTCGGGACACAAGGCCCGTGAAGAAAAACTGCAACAGCGCGCTTAATCGCCGCCGTTCACATTGCCGAGCGTTTGTAGCCTGTGGGCCACCTTACGAATCAGAGAACTGATCCACACGAGAACTGCCCTTAAGCGCTGCCCGGTCGCGCCTCCCCCAAAAAGCAGAAGGCGGTAAGGTGTTCGCCCTAATTAGACCGTCACTTTGGTGACCTTGTCGCGATTACCCTGCGCGGGTAACTTGTGGCAATGATCGCTCGCGCGTCTCGTTACTTCGTTGCCTCGCTGCTCGTGTCGCTTGTTTTGCCGCTGACGGCCGGCGCAAACCGGCCGTTTGTGCGCCACGAAATGCCCTTACAGCAAGCCGATATCCACGACGAAGCTGATCCCAAAGATATACAGTCCTGTCGCACGATGGGGCAGTTAGAAATCTCCTACCACACGGAATCAACCGGTGCTCCGAGGGTGGGACTCATCATCACCGATCCCAGGAACCGCAGGATCGGCTACGATCCGGTCCGTTCGAAAACCTGGCAGGAGTTGCCGCAGGCCGAAGCCTTCGTAGATTGCGAGGAGAACGGCGAATCGCTCCGCAATTGCCAGGCTACGATCCAGATCTGCGGCCCCGTAAGTGGGGCTTACAAGCTGCAGGTGGTCGCCTCAGAGAACAGTAAGTACTCTCTCGAGATTCTTGGGGTGAGCGCTGAAAATGGGAACCAACGCGGAGTTCGCGCCACCGGTTCGCATGCCAAGGTTACCGATATTGCGATTGAGAAGCGGTCACGCGATTCGTTGGTCATGAAGTACTACCGCGAGCCGGGGACCAGCATCGAATTGTTCCGGGACGACTCTCGCCTCGCGCGCAATGAAAAGCCCTAATCAGGCTCTCGGCTTTAGGCTGTCGGCTCTGGTGGCTTAATCCTGGTATGTCAGCCCTCAGCTTTCGCCTCTTTGCTTAAAGCTTCGGGCTCGACCCGCAATGGATGGTCCCCCTCACTTCACAACTATACTTACTAGCTTTCCAGGAACAACAATAACTTTCACGATCTGCCTACTCGCAATTGCAGCTTTCACTTTTTCGTCTGACTGCGCAGTCTGCTGAATCGTGTTCTGATCGGCATCTGCGGGCACGACGACTTTGCTGCGTAGCTTTCCGTTGACCTGAATCGGGATCTCGATTTCTTCTTCCTTGGCCAGCGCCGGATCGTATTTCGGCCAGGGTGCGCGGAGCAGGTCTCCCCTCTCCCCTAACATCTCCCAAAGCTCGCTCGTGACATAGGGAGCAAAGGGGTGCAGTAACAAGACGAGATTGCGCTGTACATCGCTTAGGAGTGAAGCTGGGATCCTGGCGATGTTTTCCTCCACTCCATAGAGCTCGTTTACCAACTCCATAATGGCGGCAATACAGGTGTTGAAATGCCAGCGCCCCTGGAAATCGTCGCTGACACGCTTGATCGTCTGGTGCAACTTGCGCCGGATTCTTCTAGCCTCTGGTGACTGGTTCCCATCAGGAGCTGTTGCGCATCCCTGCGGCTTCGCATGGCGCAGGACAAATCGGTATACGCGTCCCAAGAAGCGCTGGATGCCTTCGATGCCGGTATCCTGCCAGTCGAGATCGCGATCCGGTGGCGCCGCAAACAGGCTATAGAGGCGCGCGGCATCGGCTCCGTAGCGGGCGACCATCTCGTCCGGGCTGACTACGTTACCCAAGCTCTTCGACATCTTGGCGCCATCTTTGATCACCATGCCTTGCGTGAAGAGACGCTCGACTGGTTCGTCGTTCTCCACCAGACCCATGTCACGCATGACCTTGGTCCAGAAACGCGAGTAAATCAGGTGCAAGATGGCGTGCTCAACGCCGCCGATGTACTGATCGATGGGAAACCAATAGCCCGCGGTCTTGCTGTCGAATGGTGCTTTGTCGTTATGGGCATCGGTGTAGCGGTAGAAGTACCATGACGAATCGACGAACGTGTCCATGGTGTCGGTTTCACGGCGCGCCGGACCACCGCACTTAGGACACGTGGTGTTGAGGAACTCGGGGACTCTGCCCAGAGGCGAGCCACCGGTTAGAGTGATGTCCACGTTTTCCGGCAACAGCACCGGCAACTCTTTCTCGGGCACGGGGACGATACCGTGTTTATCGCAGTACAGTATGGGTATTGGCGTGCCCCAATAGCGCTGGCGCGAGATGCCCCAATCCTTCAAGCGATAGGTGATAGTTGCTTTTCCGAAACCCTGCTTTTCGGCATGTTGGGCCATCTGCTTGAGCGCTTGCTCGCAGGCGAGGCCGGTAAACGGACCGGAGTTCACGAGAGTTCCGTCGGTCGTGGTGAACGGAGCTTGCTGGACGTCGATTTGGGATTGTCCGGCTTCACTTCCGGGACGTGGCTGAATTACCTGCCGAATGGGCAGTTCGTACTTCTTTGCAAATTCATGATCACGCTCGTCGTGCGCCGGCACCGACATGATGGCGCCGGTACCATAGTCCATGAGGATGTAGTTGGCCACCCAGATGGGAACCCTTTCCTGGTTGTACGGATTTATGGCAAACCGGCCCGTATTCACGCCGTGTTTTTCGATCTCACCAATATCGCCAGCTTCTTTAGCTTTGCGCTGCTCGGACATCATCTGGTCGACTTGCGCGCCCAAGCCTGCATTACCGGTTGTGAGGTCAGCCACCAGCGGATGCTCGGGTGCCAACTGTACGGAAGTCGCGCCGTAAATCGTGTCCACACGCGTGGTGAAGACCGGAATCTTCGACCCGCTTCCACCCGGAGCCCCGTCGAGTGTGAAATCGATCAGCGCGCCCTCGCTGCGGCCGATCCAATTGCGCTGCATGGTGCGGACTTTCTCTGGCCAATTTCCCAGCTTGTCAAGATCGCGTAGTAGTTCTTCCGAGTAGTTGGTAATACGCAGGAACCACTGCTCCAGATCGCGCTGCTCTACCAGGGTCTCTTCATGACGCCAGCAGCAGCCGTTTACGACTTGCTCATTGGCCAGCACAGTGGCGCATTGTGGACACCAGTTAACGCGGCTCTTCTTGCGATAGGCGAGGCCTCGTTCATAGAACTTCAGAAAAAACCACTGGTTCCAGCGGTAGTAGTCGGGCAAACATGTTGTGACTTCGCGCGTCCAGTCATACGCAAAACCGAGGCGCTTCATCTGCGCCTTCATGTTGGCGATATTGCGAAGGGTCCACTCCCGTGGCGGCGTGTTGTTCGAGATGGCCGCGTTCTCGGCAGGCAAGCCGAACGAATCCCAACCCATCGGGTGCAACACATTCTTGCCGTTCATCCACGTGTAGCGGGCCAGTGCATCACCGATGGCGTAGTTGCGGACGTGCCCCATGTGCAAAGCACCCGAAGGATAGGGCAACATCTCGAGAACGTAGTATTTCGGCTTCGTCGAGTTCGATTCAGCGGCATAGAGCAAGGAATCCTGTTGCCAGCGCTCGAACCACTTACTCTCAACGCTCTGGGCATCGTAGCGCTCGTCGCGGGTAGTCCGGTTCTCCTGTGTTTCCTGCGGCATATAGGTCAACTTAATTAAGGTAAACACTTATTTTACAACGAGAAAGCTGCAGCTAAGGGAATACGCAGCCAGTAAGCAAGTCATTCGACATTTATGTTAGTTGCGCTGACGCCGTATGAACTTCTTCTCGACGACCAGACTCTTGAGCGTCTCCACATTCTTTCGGTCATCGCCCGGCTCATCGATTGGCGTCTCGGCAATAAACGCGGCATGAGCAAACCGGGGTTGGTTCAAGAGCCGGCGAAACGGTTCGAGACCAATGGTGCCGCGACCGATATGCTGGTGACGATCAAGCTTGGAGCCACGCGCCGCCTTGGCATCATTGCAGTGCCAGACGCGAACACTGTCGTACCCCACGGTCGAATCAAGCTCTCGTAGCGTCTCCACGAATCCGGCCTCAGTCACAATGTCGTACCCGGAAACGTGAACGTGGCAGGTATCGATACAGGCGCCGACGGGGACCACGTGGCGCAGTAGCTGAAGGACCTCAGCAACCTGCTCAAAGCTGCCGCCCAACGAGAACTCCGCGCCGGCGGTGTTCTCAATCAGGATGGTCAGTCCGCCTTTTGCCAAATTGAGCCCACGACAAGCCACCGCAATCGACGCAGCCACCCGAGTTAAGCCGTCATTGCGGCTGGCTCCCCGAAACGAGCCGGGATGGAGCACCAGGTAGTCGGCACAAAGATTGAGTGCACGCTCAACCTCTCCCCGGAATGCCTCGATGGACTTTGCGAGGAAATGGTCATTGATGCTCGCCATGTTAATTAGATAATTGGTATGTATTACCAGCGGCTTAAGATCATATTTCTGGCGCAGCGCATTCATCTGATCACAGGCAGGACGAGCCAGTTCATAGGGCTGCCACTGACGAGGACTGGTAGAAAAGATCTGAAACGCGCTGCACCCTATGCGGTAAGCGCGCTCGGCCGCGTTTTCAACTCCTCCGGCGATCGATGTATGAATCCCGATGCGGCGCGAAGTTCGGCTGGGCGGACGTTTGGGAGCGGGAAGCTTCAAGACATCTTGTTCCCGAGCTATGGAACGGGGCATTGGGAAAGTATGGCATAAGCGAAGAGCGCCCGATTTCCCTGAGAGCGCAGGGATCATGCGATTTGCGGGCCTAGTACGTAGGGAGATACACTCGTAAGTTCTGACAGCAAAGCCTGAGGTGGGTCATGTTAGTCGTAATGCAGGCGCACGCTACTGAAGAGCAGGTACGCGCCGTATGCAACAAAATCGAGTCGCTAGGATACCGCGCACACTCCATCCCTGGCGCGCAACGCACTGCCATTGGAATCACCGGAAACAAAGGTGAAGTGGAGCAGGGCACGCTGGAAGAGATGCCAGGGGTGCAGGAAGTTATCCGCGTCAGCAAGCCGTACAAACTGGTCAGCCGCGATTTGAAAGAGGAGAGCACCGTAATCAGCTTTCCCGGCACCAACGCAACGTTCGGCGGCGAAGGGTTGGCCATCATTGCCGGTCCGTGCGCGATTGAAAGTCGTGAGCAGGCTTTCGCAGTCGCCGAGCGGGTGTCAGAAGCCGGCGCGCAGTTCTTTCGCGGTGGTGCTTATAAGCCGCGCACTTCGCCTTATTCTTTTCAGGGCCTGGGCGAAGAGGCTTTGCGCATCATGGCTGAAATCCGCGACCAATTCGGTTTGAAAATAGTCACCGAGGCGATCGATAACGACTCGCTCGAATTGGTAGAGGAGTACGCTGACGTAATTCAGATCGGCGCCCGCAACATGCAGAATTTTTCGCTTCTCAAACGGGCGGGACGGGCCCGCAAGCCCGTGATGGTTAAGCGTGGCATGTCGGCAACTCTGGAAGAGTTTCTGATGGCGGCGGAATACGTAATGAGTGAAGGCAATTACAACGTAATCCTATGCGAGCGAGGCGTGCGAACCTTCGCTGACCATACTCGCAACACGCTTGATCTCAGCATCGTTCCGGCGGTGCAGAGACTCAGCCATTTGCCTATCGTGGTTGATCCGAGCCACGGAACGGGAAAGCGCAATAAGGTTACGCCACTTTCACGCGCTGCTGTCGCCGTAGGCGCTGACGGGCTTATCGTCGAAGTACACGCTCACCCGGACCAGGCACTTTCCGATGGAGTTCAATCCCTCTATCCTGAGCAATTTGAGCAACTAATCGCGCAAGTGCGACAGATCGCCCCTGTGTTAGGGCGTACGATACCGGCGATCGGCCCTCATCCAGCGGCAAGCAAGGTATTGGCAGTGCCGGCTGCCGCACAATCCGCTACCACCTAACTTGAGGAAGGCACTCCTACTTTTTGTCGTCCTCGGAATCGCTGGGGGCCTGGCGTGGTGGTATCTGCGTCCACGTTCCCTGCCGGATTACGGACCTCTTTACCGTGAATACGCCTACGTAACCAATGGCAAGAGCGACACCGTGAGTGTTATCGACATGACTCCGCGCCCCCTGCCCCGGTTTAACGTGCTCAGGACCATTTATGTAGGCCATAACCCGACCGGGATCACGGCCAACAGCAAGAAAAATGAGATCTACGTGGTTAACACAGATTCCAACAACATTAGCGTTATTGACGCTGAGCATAACCAGGTGGTCGCCACCATCGGTGTGCACGGGAAGCCTTACTTCATCGACGTGACACGCGACGGGAAGCGCGCCTACGTTGCGAATTCAGGTTCAGCAAACGTCTCGGTCATTGATCTCGACAGGCGCTCCATCCTGATGAACATACGAGTCGGGGGTGGACCTGGGTTGGCGCGTGTCTCTCCGGATGGCGAAGCCGTCGTTGTGAGCAATCGCACGGATGGCTCCATTTCGATCATCGATGGCGCGAAGCTGGCAGTTCGCGCAACTGTTCCCGTCTGCAAAGAGC
>JBLNFC010000129.1:0-2602 GCA_050263355.1 Acidobacteriota bacterium | reverse complement strand
CCCATCTTGGGTTTCCCGGCACGCAGCTGTTGCTTAAATTCGGCGCCACGAAGCGCGGCTTCAGGCATAGCGAAGTCCTCCTCAGTAGTGAAAGTTCCTTAGTGTAACGTACGAGTGCCGTGCCCTTCGAATCGGCACTGGTCTTTTTTCAACGGGCTATGACCTAAGGACAGCAAGCGAACATTGCCCCGCGGAAGGGAGAGGGGGCGTCTGGTACCTCAGTAACTTCGGCCGCAAAAGCGCGCGAGGATACCATCGATACAACACTCGGGAGGGTTGAATGGGCAGATTTCTTACGCCGTCCTTGGCGATGGTTCTGCTGTCAGCAGGGGTGCTATTCGCGCAAGAAACTTCTCTGGGTGATCTGGGGCGTCAGCAGCGCAGCAAGCAAAAGGCGAAATCGGGGAGGAGTGCGGCCCGGGTGATCACAGATGATGACATGCCAAAGAGGCCTGATGCGCCCATGCAATCTGAGAACGCCAAAGAGGATGAAAAGGACGAACGCGCGCCCAATCGCGATTCGAGGTCTCGGGCACCGAATAGCCAAAGCGCTGAGTATTGGAAGGCCCAGATCCTGATACAGAAGAGATCGGTTTCGGCTCAGCAGGAACAAGTTAATCAGTTTCGTGAGTCCATCCACTTTGTAGAGGCCAACCGTTACGTGAACGGAGCCCAGTACAACGAGCAGCAGCGCCGAAGACAGATCCAGTTGGACCAAATGGAAAAGCAACTGGAGCATCAGAAGAAGCGCCTGGCTGACATGCAGGAGTCAGCGCGCAAAGCGGGATTCGGAAACTCAGTTTACGATCCCAACAACTGAGGCCTGGCCAGACGGGGAAACGGCCTTCTACTCTGCAAACGCTTGTGGCTGCGAGTCGCGTTGGAAGGCGAAGGCCCGGTCCCGGTTGAAACCTCGAGCGACCCTCTGCATAGCGTAATCGTCGTCCGGCAAACCGCAAAAACGACACAGATGCGGGATTACACTCCTCGGGTGCGCAATCAGGTCCTCGAAACTCACTTCAAAGGCATGATGGCGAAGAGCGCTGACGTGCTTCTCCGCTTCTTGGACGTACTCCTCCCAGAGAGAATAGCCACCTCGAATCGAGTCGCAACGTGGACTCGCAACGAATGATCCGCGCTTGGCACGGAGCCAGTGCCACATACGCGAACTGTTGTAGATTTTCTGTGCGGCCGATTGCGCCCGTCCTCTTCGCATGAGACTGTTGGCGACATCAACCCCATGCCGGCGAATGTGGACAATGCGTGCTTCGGGGAAAAGGTCGAGCCACAGCGGCAGGATAAAGGTGTTGCGTGGATCTTTCCAGCCCCAAGGGATCTTCAGGCGAGCGACATCACGATACACAGCATACTTAGTCCAGCCCAGGAACGATACGGCACGCGGCGATTTGAGCAGAGTGCGGCGAATGTATTCGGCTGTCCGGGCGCGAATCTCGACGTTCCCGAGCAGGTGTGAGATGGGGCTTGGATGGTCCCAAGATCCGCCACACTGGCGCAGAAGCCAGTCATTGATGTTCTGGAAGAAAGTCGCTTCGTGGTTCTCATCTTTGTTTCTCCCAACAAAGAGGCCCAGTGATTCAAGAGCCCGGGTCAGCATACCCGTGCCAGACCGATGCATACCTATCACGATGACAGGTGGACATCCCGCCGTTTTCTGCACTAGTCCTCTCTAGGCCCGTTAAGACAGCGCGCAAGGGGCATTGCACGCACCCGAGTCTCTCGTGCTGTCGATCCAGGGTGGCCAGATGACAGCAGAAATGGTAAGCAACGATGATTCATTAGATACAAGCAAAAGCAGTTCACGTCAAGAATTTCCAGCAGCTCGCGACTATGCCCGTTGGGACACAGATGGCCATTGGGCAATGCGCCTCAAGCAAGCCAGCAGCTACCTTTTTGACGATGTATCGCGATGCGGCAACAAAGCCTCTTTGGAGATCGTCATCTGTAAAGAGAGCTTGGGACCAAGAAAAAGAAGTGAGGTGAATATGGCTACTAATCCGCAGTCTCCGCCACCAAGAGGGCCGCAACTTGCGCCCCGAATGCACGTTCCAAGAAAGAAGCAGTTTCCCTGGCCAGTGGTGGCCTTGATCGCCGCGGGACTTCTGCTGCTGGCCATCGTGGCGAAAATGCCGACGACGCCCAAGAAGGTACAGCCGCCTTCGGCGGCACAGATTCCGCCGCAGCCAACGGATGGTCAGGTGCAACTGTCGAGTGTGCAGCTCACACCTTCTCCCATGGGCGACGCTCTCAACCTGCAAGCGATGTTGCACAACAATGGCAGCACGGAGATTACCGGAGTCGAGGTGCAGGCGAATTTCAAGGGAGCAAATGGGCAAAACGTCGGTACCGAAGTTACGAAGGCGCAGATTGTGGGCAAGGACAACGCGACTGCGCAAGATTTGACGATCTCGCCTATAAAACCCAATGAGACAGCACCAGTTCGCTTACGCTTCGACCACTATCCTTCCGCCTGGAACAAGCAGATGCCGGAGTTGGTGGTGACGCAGGTTACTGGAACGAAGCCGTAGGTTGGACGGCAAACTAGGTGGTCTGGCGGCGAGCGCGCATATCCGCTTCAATTGCC
>JBLNFC010000128.1:0-3279 GCA_050263355.1 Acidobacteriota bacterium | reverse complement strand
GATGGGTATGTCAATGCACAGATTCAGCCTCAGATTACGGGATATCTGATGAAACAGAACTATCGAGAGGGATCAGTTGTTCGTCGTGGTGAAGTACTTTTTGAGATTGATCCGCGCCCCTTCGACGCCGCAGTTCAACAGGCCAAGGGGCAACTCGCTCAAGCGGAGGCACAACTCGGCAAGACCAAGCTTGATGTGCAGCGCGATACGCCTTTAGCCAAACAAAGTGCCATTCCGCAGGCGCAACTCGATAACGACATTCAGGCCAATGAGTCAGCAAGGGCTGTTGTAGCTGCCGCGCAGGCTCAAGTGGAGCAGGCGCGGCTAAACGTCGAATTTACTAAGGTTCGGTCGCTGGTGGATGGCATAGCAGGTTTGGCCAAGGGACAAATCGGTGATCTAGTCGGACCCACAACTGTGCTCACCACCGTGTCCCAGGTAAATCCGATCAAGGCATATGTCTCCATCAGCGAGCAGGAATATCTTCGAGCCGCAGCCAGAATCAATGAGGCGGCCCGGGGTAAGCGCGTTGCGGCGAATCAGAAGAACCTGGAGCTCATTCTCTCTGATGGCAGCGTCTATCCGCGGAAAGGATGGATGGTGTTTGCGGACCGCCAGGTTGATGTGAAGACAGGAACCATTCGAGTCGCGGGCGCTTTTGACAATCCAAATGGCTTGTTACGCCCCGGCCAATTCGGACGAGTTCGCCTCGCAACTCGCATTCAAAAGGATGCGCTGTTAGTTCCACAACGTGCGGTCGTGGAGACGCAGGGTAGTTATAGCGTTGTGGTGGTTGGCGAAGACAACAAAGCTAGTATTCGCCCGGTTAAGGCCGGCGAACGCGTCGGCCAGATGTGGATCATTACCGAAGGAGTTAAACCCGGGGAACAAGTGATTGTCGAGGGAATGCAAAAGGCAAAAGAGGGCGGCTTGGTACACCCTAAGCAGGCGACTGCGGCGCAAATAGGAGAATAACGATGGCTAATTTCTTCATTCGCCGTCCCATTGTGGCCATGGTCATCGCAATTCTGATGGTGATCATGGGTGTTATCTCGATGCTGCGACTGCCCACGGCCCAATTCCCCAATATCGCACCCCCAGAAACCCAGGTCAAAGCGACGTACCCGGGAGCAGACGCGCAAACCGTCGAGCAGTCCGTAGCCACGCCCATCGAGCAGCAGATGAGCGGCGTGGACAACATGAACTACATGTACTCCAACAATGCCAATAATGGGCAGATGACGCTGACCGTCAATTTCGATATCAAAACCGATCCGAACACTGATCAGATTTTGACGCAAATGCGCACCAACCAGGCGAATTCGCAGCTACCTCCTGATGTCGTCAACTACGGTGTCACAGTTCAGAAATCAACGGCAGCGCCCTTGATGCTGGTTAATCTCTATTCGCCGAAAGGAACGTACGACAACGTCTTCCTGGCTAACTACTCCTATATCAACCTGAACGATCAGTTGACTCGCGTCCCAGGAATTGCCAGCGTCACAGTATTCGGTGCCGGTCAGTACGCGATGCGCTGCTGGGTAAAACCAGATCAATTGGCCAAGCTGAATGTCACCGTGCCGGAGATCGTTAAAGCAATTCAAGCGCAGAACACAGTGAATCCGGCAGGACAGATCGGAGGAGAGCCGGTTCCGAAAGGACAAGAGTTTACCTATGCTGTGCGAGCTCAGGGGCGCCTGCCGTCCGCAGAAGAGTTCGGGCAGATCGTGATACGTGCCAATGCCGACGGGTCCATCCTGCGTTTGAAGGATGTTTCTCGACTGGAGCTTGGTGCTCAGACTTACAATTTGATAGGGCGTTACAGCGGCAAGCCCGCAGCCGTTATTGCTGTTTACCAACTTCCTGGCTCTAACGCAGTACAGACAGCGGCTGGAGTCCGTAAGCTAATGCAGGAGGCGAAACAACGATTTCCGCAGGACCTGGATTACGCTATTGCTCTGGATACTACCCTTGCGGTTACGGAAGGGCTAAAGGAGATCCAGCACACCCTTTTGGAAGCCATTGTACTGGTCATCCTAGTGGTCTATATCTTCCTGCAAGGTTGGCGTACGACCCTGATTCCATTACTGGCCGTACCGGTATCTTTGATAGGGACCTTCGTTGTCTTTCCTATGTTGGGTTTTTCTATCAATACTCTTTCCTTGCTTGGTCTAGTTCTGGCGATTGGAATAGTCGTAGATGATGCAATTGTTGTTGTGGAAGCGGTAGAGCACCACATTGAACACGGCATGTCTCCTAAAGACGCGGCATACAAAGCAATGGAAGAGGTCTCCGGACCAGTAGTCGCAATTGCCCTGATACTGGCTGCGGTATTCGTTCCAACCGCCTTTATCCCCGGCATCACTGGTCGCTTGTACCAGCAATTCGCGATCACTATTGCGATCTCCGTGATCTTTTCCGCATTCAATGCACTATCGCTGAGCCCGGCCCTCGCCGCGTTGATGTTGCGTCCCAAAAAAGAATCGCGCGGGCCGCTGGGAACCTTTTTTCGCTGGTTCAACCGAGTATTTGGCCGCGCTACGGATGGGTACGTCAGTCTATGCGGAACTCTGATTCGCAAAGCCGGATTCAGCATGCTGCTGCTTCTTGGGGTAGCTATCTTTGCGGGATGGTTTGGGTCACATCTGCCTCAGAGTTTTCTTCCGGATGAAGATCAGGGGTACGTGTTCGCCGGCTTGCAGTTACCTAACGCCGCTTCCCTCCAGCGCAATGACGAAGCGTCCAAGAGGATTGAAGAGATGATCCTGAAGACACCGGGTGTTCATTCGGTAACGGCTGTACTTGGATTCAGCATGTTGAGCGGCGCGCAGAATACATATAGCTCTTTTTACTGGATCACACTGAAACAGTGGGCGGAGCGCAAAACACCTGAGGAGCAATATGAAGGCATTAAGAAGCACCTGAATCGAGAGCTTTCACAAATAACCGAAGGTATCGCTTTTTCCTTTCCTCCACCGGCAATTCCCGGGGTTGGAACTTCCGGCGGCTTTACTTTCATGCTCGAAGACCGTGCAGGTAAGGATCCCGAGTTTCTGGCACAGAATCTGGTGAAATTCTTAGCGGCAGCCCGCAAACGGCCAGAACTGGCTGGAGTCACGACGACTGCTCTTCCTGCAGTCCCACAGGTTTTTGTTGATGTCGATCGTCCGCGGGTGATCGCACAGGGGGTCCAGCTTTCTGACGTATACAAGACACTGCAGACTTTCATGGGTGGGGTGCTCGTGAACTACTTCAACCGTTTTGGAAGGCAGTGGCAAG
>JBLNFC010000127.1:0-3177 GCA_050263355.1 Acidobacteriota bacterium | reverse complement strand
GAATAGATATTGATCTGCTAGTCAGCCGCTGCGCATATACACAACCAACAAACAATGTCAGTAGGCGAACCCGTCCGGCTGCGTTACTGCCCCGGTATTGACATCGTTGGCGATGAATTCTTGCCCCGCCCGGAGGGCTCGGCGGTTGGTCTCAAGCAAATCCACCTTCTTAACCTTGGTTTCGATTACTCCCATCGCGGTAGCTGGGGCAAGACATTCGGTTTCCTCCAGCAATGCTCCCAACATCACCACATTCGCAACCTTTGCGGAGCCGAGGCGATCGGCGATTTCAGACGCGGGCACGCAAATGAGGCGCGCCTGAGAGGCCGTGAAATCAGCCGGCACGCTCTCGCGGTTGTACAGGATCATGCCACCGGGCGCCACCTGCGGAGCGAATTTTCGTAACGAGATTTCGTTCAAGGCAATCAGAACATCTGGGCGTGAGACGAGCGGCGAGCCAATACGCTCCTTGGCCAGGCATACATGGCAATGTGCGCTGCCACTGCGCATCTCTGGACCGTAGGAGGGAAGCCAGCTGACCTCCAGACCTTCGCGCATCCCCATTTCCGTGAGTAGTTGGCCGAGAAGCAAAACTCCTTGTCCGCCGAATCCGGCGACCTTAATTGTCAGTTCGCGGAAATGATGTGGATGATTGCTTTCCGTCCGAGCGGCACTCTGAGTGTTAACTTCCAGAACGTCAGGCACCGAACGCAGCGGTGGATTCGTGACCTCCACAACCGGAGGTTTCTGGTCGCGAAACACATTCAGCGGGAATGCGGGAATCATCGCTTCGCCTACCCACTTGCGTGCCAGCACGGGATCCTTCGCCCAGATGGTGGGGCAAGGTGACAGGATTTCCACGAATGAGAATCCCACTCCGTCCTTTTGGTTTTCGATTCCCTTGCGTATCGCACGGCGCGCTCGCATGATGTTTTTGTTATCTGAGAGAGCCACGCGCTCGATGTATGCCGGAGCTTGCAGGGTGGCCAGCATTTCCGACATGTGCACCGGGAAGCCTTCATTGGCGGGGCGCCGTCCCCATGGCGACGTTGTGCTCTTTTGACCTACCAGAGTTGTCGGCGCCATCTGCCCACCCGTCATGCCATAAATCGCATTATTTACGAAAAAGCAGGTGATCCTCTCGCCGCGATTTGCTGCGTGCACAATTTCGGCCGTACCGATAGCAGCCAAATCGCCGTCACCCTGATAAGAGAGGACGATCTTGTCGGGGCAGGCCCGCTTGATACCCGTTGCTGACGCGGGAGCACGCCCGTGAGCAACTTGGACATTGCCGACATCGAAATAGTAATAGGCGAACACTGAACAGCCGACCGGGCTGACCACGATGGTGCGGTCCTGTAACCGGAGATCTTCGACCGCCTCAGCGATCAACTTGTGAACGATGCCGTGTCCACAACCTGGGCAATAGTGAGTCTGATGCTTCAGGTCAGTTTTGCGCTCGTACACGTCGTAAAAGACCGGAGACTTCGAGTGAATGAGTTCATACTCCGGCTCATCCGAGTTGTTATTGACGCTCTTCACATCTGTTTCGATCAGAGCCACTTTCGTGTCCTCCGCCATCGTCTTTTCCTTTCAGACTACCGACGCAGTGCGCGCCGTCAACTCGGCATGCACTTCTTCAACGGACGGAACGTTGCCGCCAACTCGTCCGTAAAATTCAACCGGCACCTTGCCGTTCAGCGTCAGGCGGACGTCCTCAACCAATTGTCCATTGCTGAGTTCAACCACAATTACTTTTTGCACACGCGATGCGGCCTGGACGAGTGCCTGGGACGGGAATGGCCACGCGGTGATGGGCCGGAACAACCCAACCTTCAACCCTTCGCGTCGTGCCTCTTCTACGGTTGAGCGCAGGACCCGCGAAACAATGCCGAATCCTACGAGCAATACGTCGGCATCGCCGGTTTCGTACAGCTCATACCGGGCTTCCGCCTGCTGACAGCGCATGTATTTCGCTTCCATCCTGCGCTGGTGCGCTTCCAGGTCGTCCGGCTCCAGGTAGATGGAGGTCACAAGATTCTTGCGCGTATCCGCGCTGCCTCGAACCGCCCAAGGTTTGGGAGGCGCGACTATCTCGCGATATTCCAGATCAAGCGGCTCCATCATCTGGCCCACAAAACCGTCCGCCATCACCACGGCCGGATTGCGGTACTTATCTGCGAGTTCAAAAGCCAGTGCAGTGAGTTCTGCCATCTCCTGCACGGACGCTGGCGCGAGCACGATGTTGCGGTAATTCCCGTGTCCGCCACCCTTCACGAGAGCGAAGTAGTCGCTTTGCTCGGGAGCGATGTTCCCCAGCCCCGGGCCAGCGCGAACCACGTCCACCACCACACAGGGCAGCTCCGCCCCCGCCAGGTACGACATACCTTCCTGCATAAGGCTGAGGCCGGGTCCGGATGAGGCGGTCATGACACGAATTCCGGCCGCAGCCGCGCCGTACACCATGTTGATGGCAGCGACTTCACTTTCGGCCTGGAGAAAGGTTCCTCCGACCTGCGGTAAATAAAGCGCTGCCGCTTCGGCGATCTCGCTGGCGGGTGTTATGGGATAGCCATAATATGCCTGGCATCCCGCGAGAATCGCTCCCTTGACTACCGCAACGTTCCCCTTACAGAGCTGCCGCATGAGCACCTCTCGTCGAGGCTGATTTGCGCGGACCAGCGACGCGAAGCACTTCAATTGCGCCCGGCTCCGGGCAGCAGTAGAAGCAGATCCCGCAGCCCGTGCAGTCGTGCCCGAAATAGTGAGCTGGATGCACTCCGTATGGGCTCAGTTCAGACGCGAGTTCCAGACACTTGGGTGGACAAGACTCCACGCAAAGGCCGCAGCCTTTGCACTCTTCCACGGAAATTCGGACTTTGCCGCGTGCTTGTGCCATGTTCACCTCGAAACTGCGGATGCGAGAGTCTGCGGACGCTGCAACCACTTGGTGCGTTCGCAATAGTCATAAAGCTCTTCCCGGAATTTCGGATGCGAGATGTCGATCAAAGCCTTCGCCCGTTCTCGAATCGACTTTCCGTGCAGATACGCCACACCGTATTCCGTGACCACGTAGCGAATCAGTCCGCGCGAGGTCACGACGCCAGCTCCAGTCGTGAGCGTTGGCACGATGCGGGAGATGCTGCCGTTCTTCGCCGTCGATGAGAGCGCGATGAT
>JBLNFC010000126.1:0-5152 GCA_050263355.1 Acidobacteriota bacterium | reverse complement strand
CAGAAGAAAGTCGTGAAAGGCCTCGGCTTTACGCGGCTTAATCAGGTGATCGAGCGTCCGGACACCCCCGCAATTCGCGGGATGGTGGCCAAGGTGCCGCACCTGGTGGAGATTGTTCAGTAGTAGTTACCGGCCTCAGGCCTTGGGTATCAGGTCTCAGGAAGGCAAGCTCCTGATATCGGAGACTCCACACCTGAGACCCAGAGAAAAAGACATGAATCTTTCAAACGTACACGCACCGAAAAAAGCATCCGAGAAGCGCAAGCGCGTTGGCCGGGGAATGGGCTCGGGAATGGGGAAGACCTCTACCCGCGGGCACAAGGGTCAGCGCTCGCGCAGCGGTTCCCGCATGATGCGCGGGTTCGAAGGCGGCCAGATGCCGTTGCACCGCCGTCTGCCGAAGCGGGGCTTTGCCAACATTTTTCGCACTGAGTACACGATCGTAAGTCTGGAGAAGCTTGCCGGCTTAGGTGAGACCACGATCACGCCGGACGTGCTACGCAAGGCTGGGGTGGTGAAGGGCAAGTCTCCCATCAAGATTCTGGGCGATGGCGAATTGAGCGCGGCGCTCACTGTCCATGCCCACAAGTTTTCCAAGTCCGCCCAGGAGAAGATCACCAAAGCGGGCGGCAAGGTTGAGGTCCTGTAGTTTATGTTCGACAAGCTGGCCAACATTTTCCGTATCCCTGATCTTCGCAAGCGCATTCTGTTCACGCTCGCAATGTTGGCTGTGTACCGCCTGGGCGGCCACATCCCCACGCCGGGAATCAATGCCGACAAGCTGCAGCAGTTCTTCCAACAGAACCAGGGCAGCTTTCTGGGCTTTGTGGACCTGTTCAGCGGCGGCCAATTGCGCCGGCTGACCATCTTCGCTCTCGGCATCATGCCGTACATCACGGCATCGATCATTCTGCAATTGCTGACGGTGGTTTATGAGCCTTTGGCGAAACTGCAGAAGGAAGGCGAACTGGGACGCAAGAAGATCACCCAGTGGACACGTTATCTCACCGTCGTTCTCTCGGCTGTCCAATCGCTCGGCATTGCAATCAGCTTGCAGAAGGGTGGCGATTTCGTTGTTAACCCCGGGATTGGCTTCGTCCTGATGACGATGCTGACGCTCACCACCGGCAGCGCGTTCATCATGTGGCTGGGTGAACAGATCACCGAACGCGGCGTCGGGAATGGCATGTCGCTGCTGATCTTTGCCGGCATCGTGGTAGGTTTGCCGCGCGGTGTAGCCGACCTGGTTGATAAGGCGAAGAATGACGCGTGGGGTGCTTTTACTTTCCCCGCAATTCTTCTGCTGGTCGGACTGATGATCCTGGTGGTGGCGTTCATCGTCTATGTGGAGCGCAGCGAACGAAGAATTCCCGTGCAGTATGCCAAGCGCGTGGTGGGACGCAAAGTCATGGGCGGACAATCGACTCACCTGCCATTGCGCGTTAATAGCGGCGGCGTCATGCCGGTCATCTTCGCGTCTTCCATTTTGACCCTCCCCCAAACCGCAGGATGGGCATTCCACAACAACAAGGTGATTGGGCCCATCCTCGAATGGTTGAAGTGGGGCGAGCCGCTTTACACCTTCCTGTACGCGATTGGAATTATCTTTTTCGCGTACTTCTATGTGTCGATCGTGTTCAATCCCAACGAAGTTGCGGACAACATGCGCAAGTATGGCGGGTTCATTCCGGGCATCCGTCCGGGCCGGCGCACTTCCGACAGCATCAACGAGATCCTGACCCGCATTACGCTGGTTGGCGCTTTGTACCTGATCATCATCTCGTTCATTCCGGAGTGGATGATTGCAGGCATTCACCTGCATCACCTGTGGGGACCGATTGGGCGCATGTTCGACAATTTCCCCAGCTGGATGCTCAACGGCCTGGGCGTGACGTTCTACTTTGGCGGTACATCGCTGCTGATTGTCGTCGGCGTAGCGATGGACACGGTAACGCAAATTGAAGCGCAGTTGATCATGCGGCACTATGACGGATTCACTCCCCGCAGCGGACGAATCCGCGGACGTAGGAACTGGTCGTAAGGGCGTAGGGGCTGTGCGGCTCACTCGACGGTGCAGGCACTGGCGAGCGGGTCGAACTCGGGAGCCAGTTGCATGGTGGATGAAAGCTTGCGCAAAGTTGCGGTGATCTTTCTGGGACCTCCCGGAGCCGGCAAGGGTACCCAGGCAAAGCTCATCGCGAAGCACTACAAGGTGCCGCATATCTCCACCGGCGATATCCTGCGGGAGAATGTAGCCCGGGGCACAGAATTAGGGCAGAAGGCTAAGGCGGTAATGGCCCGGGGCGAACTGGTTTCTGACGAACTGGTTTGCGCCATGGTGGCCTGGCGCCTGGGTCAGCCCGATACCGACCACGGATTCGTACTCGACGGGTTTCCGCGAACTGCAATGCAGGCAGGATGGCTCGATGCCTTCCTGGAACACGAGTTCTTTGACAACACGCATGTGATCCTGGGGCCGCCAATTGTGATCCAGATCGACGTCGACTATAATCAATTACTGCGCCGGTTGACCGGACGTCGTACCTGTCCCGCTGGACACATCTACAACATCTACCTTCAGCCACCCCGCGTTGATGAAGTCTGTGACGTTGATGGTCTCAAGTTGGTGATGCGGAACGATGATCGCGAAGAAGTCATTCGCGAGCGGCTTGCCGCGTATGAGCTTCAGACCAAACCTGTAGCCGATTATTACTGGGACAAGCAGCGGCTGATCAGGGTCAATGGCGATGTGGCAGTGCCGGAAGTCACGACACAGATCTGCCGCGCAATTGAGCACCAGAGCAACGCGGTGGGAGTCAGGAATAGCGGCGGGAACTTCTAAGGATGGCGATTGTGTGCAAGTCGAGGGCGGAGATCGAGAAGATGCGGCGGAGCGGTCACATCGTTCGCGAAGTCCTCGAACACGTGCGCGGACTGGTTGCCCCCGGCGTGAGCACGATGGACCTGGAGCGCGCCGCCGAGAAGAAGATTGAGGAAGCGGGGGCGAAGCCGGCCTTTAAAGGCTACTTCGATTATCCCTGCGTGCTGTGCACGTCGATCAACCAGGAGATCGTGCACGGCATTCCGTCTGAGAAGCGTGTACTGAAGGCGGGTGACATCGTTTCGATCGACTGCGGCGTGGTGCTTGAGGGCTACTACGGCGACGCGGCGATTACAGTACCAATCGTGGAGGTTTCGCCGGAATTGACGAAGCTGTTGGAAATCACGGAAGCATCGCTTTATCGGGGCATCGAAGCGGCACGCGTTGGCAACACGGTCGGCGATGTTGGGGCGGCGGTGCAGGAGTTAGTGGAAGCTAACGGCTTCAGCGTAGTGCGCGAGTTCGTGGGACACGGTATTGGCACTCGGCTTCATGAAGAGCCGCAGGTTCCCAACTTCGGAACACGCGGACACGGCGCAAGATTGCGCGAAGGCATGGTGCTGGCTATTGAGCCCATGGTGAATTTCGGCAAGCCGGGCACCCGGCTCTTAAGCGACAAGTGGACCGCGGTCACCGAAGACGGCAGCCACAGCGCTCATTTCGAGCACTGTGTAGCGGTCACAGAGGATGGGCCGTTGATTCTGACGCGGTAAGCAGTTCTCAGTTGTCAAATGAGAGTCGGAGTTGGACCCGAACTGAGAACTAATAACAAGGAGTGCATGAGCAAAGAAGACGCGATTGAGGTCATGGCAACGGTGGTTGAGCCGCTGCCTAACGCCATGTTCCGGGTTGAACTGGAAAACAAGCACCAGGTGCTGGCGCACGTTTCGGGCAAGATGCGCAAAAATTTCATCCGCATTCTGCCGGGTGACAAAGTGGCGGTGGAGTTATCGCCGTACGACCTGAATCGCGGAAGGATCGTGTACCGGTACAAGTAAGCGGTCTCCTTTGTGATTGCAAGGAAGCAGGAATCTGCAATAACGGAGAACGCGGAACTGAGAACAGGATTATGAAGGTACGAGCATCGGTAAAGAAAATTTGCGATAAGTGCAAGATCATCCACCGCAAAGGTGTGGTGCGGGTGATCTGCGAGAATTCCAAACACAAACAGCGCCAGGGCTAGTACTGGACGCCAGCAAGAAAAGCAGATTCCTCACCGCTAAAGCGGTTCGGAATGACAAGAGCTGAAAGTAGCTCAAGAACTGAAGGAGCAACATGGCACGTATTGCAGGCGTCGATCTTCCGCGACAAAAACGCGTGAATATCGGGCTGACATATATCTACGGGATAGGCAATCCGCGCTCGGCGCGCATTCTCGACCAGGCTAACGTGGACCCGATGAAAAAGGTTCAGGACCTGAGCGAGGATGAAGTGAATCGCATCCGCCAGGTCATCGAAGGCGAAGGCATGGTAGAGGGCGATCTGCGTAAGGAAGTTTCGATGAACATCAAGCGGCTCATCGAAATTGGTTCCTATCGCGGATACCGGCACCGCCGCAACTTGCCGGTTCGCGGCCAGCGCACGCATACCAATGCGCGCACGCGTAAAGGACCACGCAAGGGCACCGTGGCGCAGAAGAAGAAATCGATGGCGAAAACTTAAACTGTCGTTCGTTATTGGTCATTAGCCATTGGCAAAGGCCACTTGGCTATCGGCTGGAACAACCGAGAAACGGACAACCGGGAACTGAGAACCAAGACATGGCAAAACCAGCAGCAGCCGGAACCGGCGCAGCGCCGGAGAAAAAAGGCAAGCAGAAGAAGTTCAAGAAGAAAGAGCGGAAGCACGTTCCTCACGGAATCGTGCACATTCAAGCCTCGTTCAATAACACGATTGTTACGATTTCCGATCAGGCCGGAAACGTGATCTCGTGGAAGAGTTCGGGCTCGCTCGGCTTCCGCGGATCGCGTAAGGGTACGCCATTTGCCGCGCAGCAGGCAGCGATGAACGCGGCCAACATGGCGCGCGATCATGGATTGCGCAGCGTGGAAGTGCGTGTCAGCGGTCCCGGATCGGGCCGCGAATCGGCCATCCGCGCGCTGGCTGCCGCCGGTATTGAAGTGCGCTCCATCAAGGACGCGACTCCGATTCCGCACAACGGCTGCCGGCCGCCGAAGAGACGTAGAGTCTAGCTTCAAGTTTCGGGCTTCCAGTTTCGAGTAGCAGCCGTGAGGCCACGAGCTGCGAAACACACCCGAAACTCGAAACCTG
>JBLNFC010000125.1:0-4981 GCA_050263355.1 Acidobacteriota bacterium | reverse complement strand
GAGGAGCTTTACGCCCTAGCACCATGTTTGCGGAAAGGTGGCAACCGCCGGGAATCGCTCAACGATGCTGCGAGAATCGAGTTGGGGCTGCGAGAGTTCCTTGAGAGAACCGGGGCGAATGCCTTTACCGATACCTTTGAGGATCTGCACGGTTTGAAGCAGTTGCCCGGAATTGCGGTCCAACGGCTAATGGCGGATGGCTACGGATTCGGAGCTGAGGGTGACTGGAAAACCGCAGCCCTTGTGCGCGCGGCCAAAGTTATGGCGCAAGGATTGCCCGGCGGTTCTTCGTTCATGGAGGATTATACGTATCACCTGAGAAATGGAGGACAGGTGCTGGGTGCGCACATGCTGGAAGTGTGTCCTTCGATCGCAGACGGACAGCCTAGTGTTGAAGTCCATCCACTTTCTATTGGTGGGAAGCAGGATCCGGTGCGCCTGGTATTTACTTCGGGCGCCGGAAATGCGGTCAACGCTTCATTAGTCGACTTGGGTACTCGCTTTCGATTGATTGTAAACGAGGTGAATATCGTTCGCCCCGAACAGCCTCTGCCCAAATTACCGGTCGCCCGGGCGGTATGGATACCGCAACCAAACCTCAAGACGGCCGCGAAAGCCTGGATTTCTGCCGGTGGCGCTCACCACACGGTTCTCAGTCGTGCGTTGACAAGCGAGCATTGGCGTGACTTTGCCGAGCTCGCGGGAATAGAGTGCATCGTCATCGATCGTGACACCAAACCAGCGCAGTTCACCAATGAACTTCGGTGGAACGAAATGTACTACCGCTGGGCACCTGAAGCGTAGATTGCAATCCTTTAGAACTTGCTTGTCTTTTTCGTAGTCTCGTTCCTGGAGGCGATTCTCAATCATTCCGCCAGCATTTTCATCCACGCGGTGGTGATGCTCAGCCGGATTGACAAATAGGACATTGTTCTCTAGGGTGTCTGCCCAGCAAACGATTACCGGATCGTCGGCTCACTCGTACCGCACCTGATTCAAGAAGCTGATAAGGAGAGTGTTCGCATGTATCAGAGCAGGCGACAGTTCTTACAGCAAGTTGCCGGCGCTGGAATCGCGTACTCGGCAAACAAAATCCTGAGTCCTCTCGCATTCGCCCAGCCCGCTGCACGCACTCAAAAAGTCACACGGCTCTATGTTGATTCGCGACGCGCCATTTCTCCGCTTGACAGAAATTTGTTCGGTTCATTCCTCGAGCATCTGGGACGAGCCATCTACGAGGGAATCTACGAACCTGGTTCCGGCCTGGCTGATGCTAATGGATTCCGTAAGGATGTGATGGACGAAGTTCGCCGCCTAGGCGTGCCCATCATCCGCTACCCGGGTGGCAATTTCGTCTCGGCCTACCACTGGCTCGACGGAGTCGGCCCTAGGAAAGACCGCCCTCGTGTTCTCGATAAGGCGTGGGACACGCTTGAGCCGAATCAGTTTGGAACCAACGAGTTTATGTCGTGGTGCAAGATGGTGGGCGCTCGTCCGCTGATGGGATTGAATCTGGGGACGGATACAACAGAGATGGCAGCCGCACTGGTGGAATACTGCAATACGGAAAAAGGTACGAAGTGGAGCGATCTGCGGCGATCGCATGGCATCGAGCAGCCGTATAAGGTTGAACACTGGTGCTTAGGCAACGAAATGGACGGCCCCTGGCAGATCGGTCACATGACAGGAACCGAGTATGGGATGAAAGCGCAGGATGCTGCCCGTCAAATGCGCTCTGTGGATCCCTCACTCAAACTAATCGCTTGTGGGTCCAGCGGGCCTATGATGCCGACCTACCTAGAATGGGATCGCGAAGTGCTGGAGCAGTGCTACGAGTATGTCGACGGGTTGTCATTGCATCGTTATTTGGGGAACACCAAGGAGGAAACGGGAGGGGAAAGTTCGAAGTACCTGGCCATGAATCTCAGTATGGAAAAGCAGATCGCAGAGACGTTAGCAGTCTGCGACATGGTACGCGGGCACAAGCGCTCCCCCAAAGAACTGTGGCTCTCGTTTGACGAATGGAATGTTTGGTATCGCGAGCGGAAGGGCGACGCTGTTGATGGCCATGGGCAGGCGGCGCCTCATCTTCTGGAGGAGAAGTACAATTTGGAAGATGCCCTCCTGGTGGGCGGAATCGTCAATACGCTGTTGCGGAACGCTAACCGCATAAAGATCGCCTGTCTCGCGCAGCTGGTAAATGTGATAGCGCCGATATTTACCAACTCCAAGGGCCTGTTCAGGCAGACCATTTTTTATCCTTACAGTTGGGGGCTGCAATTTGCGCATGGGAAGGTACTGGATCTTTTCGTCGAGTCGCCAACCTACGACGTCACTGACATTGGACAAGTTTCTTACATCGATGCTGCCGGAACCATGAACCCGGAGGATCACAGCGTGTCTCTGTTCCTCCTGAATCGTGATCTAAGCCAGTCCCAGATCGTCGAGATCGCTTGGCAGGACCGCGCGCCCGCACGTGTGTTGAACGCATTCGTGTTAACGGGCGACGACTTGAAGGCGAGCAATAGTTTCGAGTCTCCTCAGCGAGTTGCCCCCCGTCAGATGGAGAAGCCAAGCAGTAATGCGGGGCAGAGCCGTTTCGAACTGCCACCGCGCTCATACGCAGTAGTTCAATGGGCCGCCTAAGTCAGTCTGGAGGGTCTTCCACGCACGGGAGAAGACGTTGATTCGACGCAGAACTTTTCTCCGCAACGGCGCCATGGCCGCCGGCGGTCTTTTTCTAACGCGGCCCGAATCGTTCTGTTCTAGCTCCGCTTCCGGTGTGGATTCGCGGATCGAGGTTCTGCTCCAGGAACCGCTGGGTGTCATCTCTCCCAACAACTACGGTCATTTTGCGGAACATTTAGGCGGTGTCATCTACGACGGTATCTGGGTTGGCCCCGACTCGAAAATTCCTAACGTTGCGGGCATCCGAAAAGATCTAATCGATCAGATGCGCAGGATCAAGGCACCCGTAGTCCGATATCCTGGAGGGTGTTTTGCCGACAGCTACGATTGGCGCGACGGCATCGGTCCGGTGCAGAATCGTCCCCGGCGCAGCAACTTCTGGGAAGGTAGCGAAAGTGCCGCGTCTCCTTCCAGCCACAAGTATGAACCGAACCAGTTTGGCACGAACGAATTTGTGCGGTTCTGCAAGCTGATTGGAGCGGAGCCGTACTTAGCAGCCAACCTGCGGAGTCTGCCGGCAGAGGAGTTCTACCGCTGGGTGGAGTATTGCAATTCACCGCAAGGCGGTACTACGCTCGCGGACGCACGGGCCCAGGCAGGATACGCAGACCCGTTCCATGTGCGTTATTGGGGAGTCGGAAATGAGTCCTGGGGCTGCGGTGGAAATTTCACTGCCCAGGAATATGCAGTTGAATTTCGGCGATTCACAAGCTGGGTACCTCGCTTTGGTGAGGACTTAGCTTTCATCGCTTCAGGTCCCAATGACGACAACTGGGATTGGACGCGCCGTTTCTTAGAAGAAATTGTTCGCAAAGACCCTGCGCAACTGCGCTCGATCTATGGTCTCGCGTTGCATTACTACGCATGGAATTTGAGCCGTGGACGGACCCATGACTGGAATGAAGGGAAAGGGGACGCGCTGAAGTTTGATGTTGTCGATTGGTACGAGTTGCTCCGACAAGGTGAGGTGATCGATTCCTTGATAGTCGGTCACTGGCAAATCATGGGAGAACTCGACCGGCAGCATCACATAAAGTTAGTAGTCGACGAATGGGGTCCGTGGTACCGCCCGGGGAGCGAAATGACTGCCGGCAACATCCTGGAACAGACCCCGACTTTGCGGGATGCTCTTTTCAGTGCAATGACTCTCGACATTTTTCATCAGCACCCCGACAAGATAGCCATGGCAAATTGTGCTCAGCTCATTAATTGCTTGAATAGCTTGTACCTTGCGCACGAGGACCAGTTCTGTATTACCCCGGTCGGTCACGTTTTCGACATGTATTCTGCGCATCAGGGAGGCGAATCGCTGCGGACGATCTTCTCGGCTCCGCGTATCACCTACGCTAGAGATGGCACACCGGCGTCGTTTTGGGGATTAAGAGGTTCAGCATCGCTTCACGATAAACAGTTAATTCTCACGGTGGTCAATCCCAGCGTTCAGGAATCCCGCGACGCCGAAATTGCCATTCGAGAAGCAAGCCTGAAGTCAGGCACGGCTACCGTGCTCTCTCACACCGACATTCACGCCCATAACACCTTTCAAAAACGAGACGCGGTGAAGCCGGTTGACGAGGCCGTGCAGGCTCTAGGGCGCACCGTTCACTTCACATTTCGCCCGGCTTCGGTTACCAAGTTGAACTTGACCTTGCAATAGGAGCCGCGACCGGGACCTCTAGGATACCCACGTGAAAATACATAATACGACAACAGCTCGAGGACGCCGCAGCATGAACAACTGGCTGATCAGCATATTAGCGGTTAGCCTCTTGTTTACCCCCGCGGTCCTGCCAACCCTCGCGGCGCAGACTTGGTCGGCGCAGCACGCTCGGCAGTGGTATGCCGGTCAAGTCTGGTTGGTAGGAAGTAATTTCGTTCCCAGTACGGCTATCAACGAGCTGGAAATGTGGCAGGCGGATTCGTTCGACCTGAAAACCATCGATCGCGAGTTGGGTTGGGCTCAGTCGCTCGGCATGAACACGATGCGGGTCTTTCTTCACAACTTGTTATGGCAGCAAGGCTCGAAAGAGTTCCTCGAGCGGATGGACAACTTTTTATCCGTTGCAGACAAGCACCACATCAAAATCACTTTTGTGCTCCTGGATTCGGTCTGGGATCCAAATCCGAAACCGGGAAAACAGCGCGAGCCTAAGCCACACGTCCACAACTCAGGCTGGGTGCAGGCTCCCGGTGCTGATCTGTTGAAAGACCCGAAGCGATGGGATTCGGAACTTAAACCTTACATCGTAAGAGTGATTGCGCGTTTTCATTCGGACAGCAGAGTCCTAATGTG
>JBLNFC010000124.1:0-4053 GCA_050263355.1 Acidobacteriota bacterium | reverse complement strand
TCGGAAAAAGAGCCAGAATTCCGGTCTTCAGCATCACGCCCGGCAAACCTGACCGGGGCACGCTCTTCGACTATGGAGCTGACTTCTACCAGATTGGAAGGCAAACCGGAGAATTGGCTTCGCAAATTCTGCGAGGGGCTGATCCGGCTCAAATGCCAATCAGGAACGAAGTCCCAATAGATTTTGTCGTGAATACGACCGCGACGAAGGGCCTTAAGCAGCCATGGTCGGTTCCCGACGATATTCTTCGCCGCGCAGATGTTGTAGTCGACGACTCGGGAATTCACAAACGCAAGCCCGCGCAGGAAGCGAAAGGGCAGAGCGCCAGCGTGAAGTAAAAAGAAGTAAGAGAAGATGGAAATCACAAAACAACTTCGGGGCGAAACGGTCGAACTCAAGATCCAGGGACGAGTTGATGGATATTGGGCTGATCATCTTGCGGCGGCTGTTAACCAGGAAATTCGCCAGGGATTTCACGATGTTCAGTTAGATCTTTCGGAAGTCGCCTTCTTGAGTTCCGCAGGAATCGGAACACTAGTGCGGCTGTACAAAGATTTGAAAAGCATTCAAGGATCATTCGCACTTTCAAACTGCTCGCGGAGCGTTCTGAAAGTTCTGCAGCTTTCTAAGCTGGAAGAAATTCTGGTCGCCAAGGTCGCAGGAGCCCCTTCGACAACAGATGCAAGGCTGGTTGAAGCGCCGACTGCACCCCGGAAGATTGAGCGTCCCAACGCTATATACGAGATATATGCACTGGCACCAGAAGCGACGCTGGACTGTCATCAAATCGGTGAACCCGGACTGCTTGAAACCTGTGGCTTTAATAAAGAGCACTGCCGCACTCTGCAGTTCTCTGACTCTACATTTGCAATCGGGCTCGGAGCGCTTGGTGACGACTTTGAAGATTGCAAGCGCCGTTTCGGCGAATTTATCGTCGCCGGTGGAGCAGTCGCATATCTGCCGACCGATGGAAGCAATGTACCGGATTTTTTGCTGGCGCATGGAGCTTCGAGTCCAGAGGTTCAGGTTTGCTACGGCGTCGCTTGTCATGGAGCGAACCAGCAGCCATTCAGGAGCCTCGTACGATTTGAGGCGAAGATAGGCGTTCCGATGACGCTCACTTCTCTACTTGAGTCGTGCCTCGACCTTGCTGAAAGCGAGCAGATCGGGGTCGTCATGATTGCAGAGGCCGGCGGCTTGATCGGAGCTGCATTGCGTCGGTCCCCGATTAGCGCAGCTGACGGACAGAGCCCGTTCGAATTTCCCCGAATTCGCGATTGGGTCAGCTTTGTTGCAGAGCCTGCTTATGCGAATCGCGTTGCGCTGGTGACGGGAATCGCCGTGCGTGGCGAATCTAATACTCTTGCACCCTTTATTCGGCCATTTCCGACAACCTCGGGCGCTCCATTGGCCGGACATTTCCATGCCGCTGCCTTCTCCTATCGTCCGGTACAGCGGGGACAAATCGACCTGAAAGCATCCATAAAGACCCTCTTTGAAGGGCAGGCTCTTGAGGGACTCCTCCACTTATTTACGGATGGCCGGACAATTTCCGGAGCGGGTGACAGTGAATTCCTTCGTGGCGCCTGCTGGATCGCGCCGATTTCCACCACGACGGCGGAAGGAGCAAGCGCATGAGTCTTCTCCTCGGGTCGCTCACACTCGGCTTCATTTTTTCTTTTATCGCGTTGGGCGTTTATATCAGTTTTCGAATTTTCGCCTTTCCTGACATCACTGCCGACGGGTCGAGCACGCTCGGCGCCGCACTGGCCGCCATGCTCCTGATTCATAACATCAATCCGCTACTTGCCACGGCTGCCGCTTTTGCCGGCGGGTTTCTTGCTGGTACGTTCACCGGAACCCTCGCGACGAAATTCAAAGTTAATGGATTGCTCGCTGGCATTCTGGTCATGACAGGACTGTACTCCGTCAATCTGCACGTCATGAGGAGAAGCAATATTTCGTTACTGGGAACGTCCACATTGTCAACCTATGCTGATGAGATCGGCGCCGCGCTGGCACATAATCGCACTTTGAACGTCATGGGATGGGAGATTACCGCACCGGAAGCATCCTTGCTCGCGGCTTCGTTCCTGCTTGTCGCATTAGCAGGTTGCGTCATGTACATGTTTTTTCAGACAAACCTCGGCACAGCCATGCGCGCGACCGGCGACAACAGCGATATGATTCGAGCTCTGGGCGTGAACGATGAAAATATGATCATCCTGGGGCTCGCGGTGTCAAACGGCTTAATCGCGCTCGGTGGTGCGTTGCTCGCACAGTACCAAGGTTTCGCCGACGTGCAGATGGGCATCGGCATGGTGGTATGGGGCCTGGCCAGCGTCATCATTGGTGAAGCGCTGGTGGGCACACGCCAGCTGGGACTCAGTATCACCGGCGCAATCATGGGATCCGTACTCTTCCGGCTTCTGGTCGCAATTGCCTTGCGGCTGGGATTAGATCCGAATGACTTGAAGCTCGTGACCGCAGTGTTCGTTTTTCTTGCGCTTATCGCTCCTGGGTTACTGAAACAGATGAAAATTCGCAGGCCCGGACCAGCTCGTGCTTGAGATCCGTTCCATCAATAAGACATTCAACTCCGGCACGCCGAATGAATTGCACGCCCTCCAGAATGTCAGCCTGACGGTTTACGACGAATCGTTCGTGATCATCATCGGCACGAACGGTTCGGGAAAATCCACATTGCTGAATGCGGTGGCGGGATCGTTCTATATTGATTCCGGCACGATTTCTCTCGGCGCCTCCGATGTCACCAGATGGCCTGAGCACCGCCGCGGCAAATTCATTGGACGCGTTTTTCAAAACCCGTTCACGGGCACAGCCGCCAATATGTCTATCGCAGAGAACCTGGCTCTAGCCGCACATCGAGGGAGGCCGCGGAGGTTGGATTGGTTATTACGACACAATCTCGTCAGACAATTTCGCGATCGCGTAAGCCAGCTCAACATGGGACTGGAAGACCGTCTTAAAAATTCAATCGGTTCGCTCTCAGGAGGTCAGCGGCAAGCGCTCACGTTGCTCATGGCGACATGGCTGCGCCCGGAGCTCTTGCTCCTCGATGAGCATACGGCCGCGCTTGATCCAAAGAGTGCAGACCAGGTCATCGCGTTAACCGATGCTATTATTCGGCGAGACAAGCTGACTACCCTTATGGTCACGCATTCCATGCAGCAGGCCACTAACCTCGGGGATCGCCTTATCATGATGCACCGCGGGCAGATCATTCAGGACTTTCGCGGAGCGGAAAAGAAACGGATTCGCGTCGATGATCTGCTGGCGCGCTTCGAAGAGGTGCGCCGCGCCGAGTTACTCGACGAGAGTGCCGCCGAAATGCTACGCCGAGCCTACGTCTAAACCCATTCGAAACTTCCAGCCGCGTGAAAGCTGTCATCGTGGGGCTGCGGCCTCCGTAAACGAGTGATGTAGCGATTTAACCAAGCACCATAATTTCTGGTTGCCGACAATTCTGCAACTGTCTGCAGTTCTCTATAATGCGCCCAAACACGATAGTGAGTACCCAGCAACGGAAGGTTGAGGAGGTGCGATTGAAGTGGGCATTTGGTGTAGTCGCTGTGAGTGCGATGATGATTTCTTCCTCACGTTTCGTCGTCAGCCAAGTCGGTAAGACGGAAATTACCAAATGGCAATACGGGAAGAACGGAGCAGTCTCGCTCACGTATGACGACGGATCGGTGAATCAGTTCCGCGTAGCCGTGCCGATTATGGATAGCTTCGGCTTTCCTGCCACTTTCTTCATTATCACAGGAGACATCCCAGCCTCGCGGTACCACGGCACGTTTGTCGGTCGACCAACGAAAGCAATCATCGAGGAAACGGCTCATATTCAGACAAATAAGGACAACTTCTTCGAGCGGGCATCGGCGATTGGCTTTTTGGGCTACGAAGGAACGGTTGATTATCATACCCGCGCTGGAGAACTCTACGATGAGGGCAAGAATGTGGACCGAGCCTATCGTGTGTTGGACGAGGCGTACGAAAAGGTGCGAACAGGTGCTTTCATACCGAGCATTC
>JBLNFC010000123.1:0-4533 GCA_050263355.1 Acidobacteriota bacterium | reverse complement strand
TCTCGCCGTATCCCGGAACAATGTTCACCACACCATCCGGAAATCCAGCTTCCTGGATGAGTTCACCCAGGCGCAAGGCGGAGAGCGGAGTCTGCTCAGCCGGTTTCAGAACCACGGTGTTGCCCGTTGCCAAGGCAGGACCGAGTTTCCACGCAGCCATCAACAGCGGGAAATTCCACGGGATGATCTGGCCAACCACTCCCACAGGCTCCCGCAGCGTGTAGGCCAGAAAGCGAGTACCCGGCGCATAGGGGACAGAGATGGGGATGGTATTGCCTTCCACCTTCGTCGCCCACCCGGCCATGTAGCGAAACAGGTCGACCGCCAGTGGTACGTCGGCAACTTTCGCAACCTTCAGCGGCTTGCCGTTGTCGAGCGTCTCGATCTCGGCAAATTCCTCGAGATTCTGTTCGAGAAGGTCGCCTAATTTCCAGATCAAACGTCCGCGCTCCGAGGCCGTCATCTTGCGCCAGGGCCCCGTCTCGAAGGCTTTGCGGGCAGCCTCGACGGCGCGATTGATGTCCTCGCGATCTCCCTCTGCGATTTGCGCGAGTACCTCCCCGGTCGCGGGGTTATAGGTCGGGAATGTCTTTCCCGACGCGGACTCTACCCACTTGCCGTTAATAAGCAGCTTATGTTTCCGGGAAACGAAACCGGTTGTCTTGTCTTCGGGACTAACAAACTTCAGAGCAGTTGCCATAGGACGCCTCCTTCTTAGGGCCATTGCGAGATGCTGTAAACCGCGCGTATCAGTGCGCGTGAAACGGATGCAATCTTCAGGCAAGAACTGAAAAGCAGCATGGGCTTTCCAGCCCGAGTCGGGGAGAAATTGTAGCTCATCCGGGCGCAACCGGGGCGGTGCAGTTGCCGAAGAATTCAAATAAATCCGGCAACCCTTGAATACTGGAGAGCCAGGGGAACGCCGGTTTGACTTGCCCTTCACGCGCCCATAGCATGCGGTGGGAGTTGCCTCTTTGAACACCGAGACCGGCAGGGTAGAGGCTTTTTCGGACGGAGTCTTCGCCATTGCCATCACGCTGCTTATCCTTGAGATCAAGATTCCCAAGCCTTCCGACGGTGCTCTTGGCAATCAGCTTCTTAGGCAATGGCCATCCTATTTCGCGTTCCTGATCAGCTTTGCATTCATTGGCGTAATGTGGATCAACCATCACCGGCTGTTTACGCATATAAAGCGATGCAATAACACGCTGATGATCCTAAACCTGCTCTTGCTTCTCGGAGTCACCATCGTTCCCTTTCCAACCGCCGTGCTCGCGACCCACATCGGATTTGCCGATCAAAGAACCGCGGCGCTGCTCTATAACGGCGTTTACGTGTTCATCGCAATCATTTTCAACCTGCTGTGGAGATATGCGGTTTCGCGCAATCATCATCTGCTGGGAAAAGAAGTAGACAAGGAGAATGTTGCCAGGATCTCGAAACAGTATGCTTTCGGTCCGCTGCTGTATCTCTTCTGCGCGGCTTTGGCATGGGTCAGCGTTCCTGCCAGCCTGGGCGCAAATGTTCTCCTGGCTACGTTCTTCGCTCTTCCACCATCGCACGCAAGCAAGATCGTGAGAGGTGCAGGAACGGAATATGGCGGGTGACGCCCTCCACGAGGAATTTTTTCAAGAAATTTGCGTGCCGTTGACATCCTCGTGACAAGAGAATGCGCGTCGCTTTCTATCCTCGGCCTCAGCAGATCATTAGAAGTCGTTGGCATTGAGAGCCGTCCACCTGAAACAAGCGGTTCTGCCACAAGCGCCTAAGCTGGTGCTTAATTGCCTCTTCTCGATCTAGATCCACCAGCAAAACTCAATCTCAGGAGGTCTTATGAAGAAGCAAGTGCAATGCATGTTTGCAGCTCTATGCGTTTTGTGCGCCCTCAGCACAGCGCAGGCGCAAACTGCTTCGTGGAAACAAGTGGTGGGAATTATTCCTGCAGGCAACGTGGTCGGAGTAGGCACGGGCGCGGTCCCCGGCGGATTTTTGCCCTGGACCACCACGTCCGGCGCGGCTGTAGTCAACCTGAAGACCGGCTTCATGCGCTTTTCAGTACGCGGCCTGGTGTTCGCAGGAGGCTCTCCCACTATTACCATCGGGACGCCCGGGCCCGTGAGCGCTGTCCGCGGGATCCTGGTATGTGACGCCAATGGGAGCGCCGGAGGCGGAAATTCTGTGCTGGTGAAGACTCGCAGCGTCCCCTTGAGCGCCACCGGCGATGCGGCATTCAGCGGTCATGTGGATATTCCTGCGGTCTGCTCCACTGAATCCGACATTGCCTTCCTGGTAGCTGCTTCTGCGTTCAACGGGCAAGAAGTTCCTGCTGGGCCCTGGATCGCCAATGGTGCCGTGCTGACGCTCAGCTCAGCCGATCAGCCCTAGCTCGCAAAAAAATCTCGTCCCACTCTCGCTTGAGGGTGGGACAGAGTTTTGCGCGCGCCTTGATGCTGAGTTCGGGGCCCTGTTGCTAGCTGGGAGTTTCCGCCAGCGGTAACCAGACTTGGAACCTAGTATCTCCGGGCTTTGAAGTGACCTGGATGTTGCCCTGGTGCTTCTTAACAATCCTTTGCACCGTGTCCAACCCCAGGCCGGTGCCTTCGCCAACCCGCTTTGTGGTGAAGAAGGGTTCGAAGATGCGGGACTGTATTTCCTTGGGAATGCCCGGACCATTATCGGCAATCTCGACCAGCACAGTGGAATCTTCACGACAGGTGTGAACGCGAAGTTCGCCCTTCCCATTCATCGCATCAATCGCGTTATCGATCAAGTTCGTCCACACCTGGTTCAACTCACTGCCGAAAGAATTAACAAGTAGAGGAATCTTCTCGTAATCGCGCTGCACGGAGACGCCGCGCTTCAGCTTGTGATTCATGATGGTGATAGTGGTTTCCAGGCTCTTGACGATATCGACGTTCTGAACTGGCGCCTGATCCATGTAGGTGTATTCCTTGATGGCGCGCACCAGATCCGAGATTCTTGAGGTGCTGCTTTCGATCTCATTCAACAAGTTGGCGATCTCAACGGAAGCCGCGATCCTAACCAATGCTGCCCTCGCCGTATCCGGATCGAGAGAAGCGAATAAAGACTCCAATGTTTCTGGCCTCACATTTCGCCGCGACAAGTCCGCCGCAAGCTGCCAGAGGTCATTCTGACCATGGCTCCGCAACAGAGAATCGATTTGATCCTCCAGGTCGCTGATGGTGAGCGCATCCGGAGGCGGGTCGTCTTTGAACGTAATGGACACTTCCAGCTTCTCGACTTCGGCTTTTTGCGCTGGGCTCAGGTCACGCCTTCCCAATTCATGGCTGGCATCCTTGATGCGATGAAGGACCTCGCGCAATTGACTGGCAGCACGCTTGGCCGCCGAGGCAGGATTATTGAGTTCATGGGCGAGTCCGGCAGAAAGCTTGCCTAAGCCCGCCAGGCGATCGCGCTGCTGCTCGAAGCGAGTTGCCTCGCGAATTCTGTCCGACATCAGAGCCACAAGACGGGTGACCAGTTCCGGCATTTTTTGAATGAGCTCTGGGAATTGCGCGGTCGGAAAGCGCAGGATTCGGCCGTCCGTGAGCGCCCGTCCATTCACCGTGAATTGTTTCATCCGGGAAAAAGGCAGGACACCTCCAATGTCGCCGGGCTTGGACGAAAGCACAATCGGCTGACCACCGAGTTCGCCCCTGACCTGAAACTGTCCCTCGAGCAGCACGAACATGGCATCCGCAGGATCACCCTGACGGAAGTAAACCTCGCCCGCTTTGAGAGGCAACTCCGGAGCCTGGCTGAGGAACCACTCGACCTGATCGTCGGGCAGATCAGCGAATACCGGGACCTTCAACAGTTCTGCTTTCGTCGCCATTACACCTTGCTCAAGTATTGATGGATGAACTGTACTGCGACCGAGCCTTCGCCCACTCCGGAAGCCACCCGTTTCACAGATCCGTGCCGCACGTCGCCTACGGCGAAGATTCCAGGCACATTGGATTCGAGCAGGAATGGATCACGATCAGGCGTCCAGTTTTTGGGACGCTGGCCGTCGCGGATGAGATCGGGACCGGTCAAAATGAAGCCGCGATCGTCACGCTCGATCAGGCCGGCCAGCCATTCCGTCCGTGGTAGAGCTCCAATAAAAATGAACATCGCGTTTGCGGGTACGCGTTCGACCTTGTTGGTATCCGAACACAAAACTGAGATCTCTTCGAGGTGCGTATTTCCATGCACCTCGGCAACACTGGCGTGCGCCCAGATCTGGATGTTGGGCGTCTGCTTGATCTGATCGATCAAGTATTGCGACATCGTGCTGGAGAGCGATTCTCGTCGAACCAAAATGACCACCCGCTCAGCGTATTTGGCGAAGTTCATGGCGGCCTGCCCGGCAGAATTGGCGCCTCCAACTACGTAGACAATTTCATCTTTACAGGATATGGCTTCAGTCGAGCCTCCGCCGTAATAAATGCCAGCCCCCTGCAGGCGGTCGATTCCAGGCGCCTCAAGTCGACGCCATTGCACGCCGGTAGCGATCATCAAAGCGTGACA
>JBLNFC010000122.1:0-3108 GCA_050263355.1 Acidobacteriota bacterium | reverse complement strand
GGCTTCGAATACGGTTACAGCCGCGACTATCCCGAAGCCCTGGTTCTCTGGGAGGCACAGTTCGGCGACTTCGCCAACGTGGCACAAGCCATCATCGACCAGTTTGTGAGTTCCGGCGAGGACAAGTGGAATCTGCTCTCCGGGGTAGTGTTGCTTCTGCCCCATGGTTACGAGGGGCAAGGGCCAGAACACTCCAGCGCTCGGATCGAACGCTTTCTCCAACTCGCAGCCCGCGACAACTTCCAGATTTGCCAGCCATCCAACGCCGCCCAGTACTTTCATCTTTTACGGCGCCAGGCTCTCCGCAAATGGCGCAAGCCGCTGGTTGTTTTTACGCCCAAGAGCATGCTGCGCCATCCTGAAGCGTCTTCCCCTATTAACGACTTTACGCGCGACAGCTTTTTGAACGTGCTGCCCGATAGCGAAGTGTCCAACGCCGAACGTATTCTGCTTTGCACAGGCAAGATTGGTCATGAACTCAAGGTCGAGCGCAAAAAACGAAAGGATCGTTCCACGGCAATCGTTTTCGTTGACCAGATGTATCCGTTTCCTGAGGCCGAGCTATCGGTCGAATTCGAACGGAACCCGGCCGCTGAGATCGTATGGGTTCAGGAAGAACCCGCCAACATGGGAGCCCTTTCCTACATGCTGCCTCGCCTGCGCCGCATCGCGGGTCAACGGCATGTTCTCTCGGTAAAGCGATCTGCGAGTGCGAGTCCAGCAACCGGTTCGGCCAAGGCTCATGAGATGGAGCAGAAGACGCTCCTGGAACTCGCGTTCAGCACGGGTGCGTCCGCAGAGTAACGCATCCATTGTGAATGCAGCTTGTATATTCGGTTTGGGAAGGGTTGCGGTACATCGGACCGCCGATGCGTAATGCGTTGATCCGTTCAACTTGGATCGCAACCGCAATGCCGCGGTCGTCCCGTTCTCTGAGAAAGACAATTAGGAGTTGGCCAGGAGCGGGTTAGATGTTTGAGATCTATTGACGAGGAATGAAGTCGATCTTTACTTCCAGAGTCTGAGTAGAGTCTGCCGGAGCATACTTCCACTGTTTCACTGCGCTCATAGCTGATTCCACGAGGATCGGATTTCCACCAATGGGGGAAATCTTGTGAACTGCCCCTTGTGGCGAAATTTCTATCGAGAGCCGCACAACCCCGCCAATATCGTGTCTTTTCAAATCGTCCGGATATCTTGGCTCGACCCTCCGGAGAAGCTTTCGGCTCGCTTCACCTTGTTGCGCCTGTAGAGGCACCGCAAGCAAGACAAGTCCGCTCAAGATAACGGCGCAAAGCAGCCCTCTGAGGACCCGTTTGCCTCTCAGTAGACGTAGTGTCGGCCTATTCACTTATCACCCTGATATCCCACAACGGGAGTGAACGTAACAATAACAAAGTAGCGATGCGGCCGAACAGGTAACTAAAGTAAGGGCCTCCGAGGCGTGAACGCACTTCAAGTGATAGCCCCGTTATTGCAAGATTCAGAGCTCTTCCGCTGTAAGGTCGTGAATCAATGCGCTGGCATTTCGCGTCTGCTTAGAATGTGCTTGCGCTGCGCCTTTCGCCGTGTTTTTCTTTCTAGCTTGCAAGCATGTCCAGCTCTTCGACTCAGCCAATCCGCATAGCCGTCGATACGGGGGGCACGTTCACCGATTGCGTCTGGAGCTATCGTGGCACCATTCGCACCCTGAAGGTATTTTCCACTCCCGCTGATCCATCGCAGGCCATCATGCAGGCTCTTGAAAGGATCAGTCCCAGCGGATCTTTCATCCTACTGCACGGAACCACGGTGGGAACGAACACGCTGCTGCAACGCACTGGTGCCCGCGTTGCCTTGGTGACCACCGCCGGTTTCGAAGATGCCATCGAGATCGGACGCCAGGCTCGGCCCAAACTGTACGACTTTTTCTTCGATAAGGTAGAACCTCTCGTGCCTCGCGCACTTCGTTTCGGAGTCAAGGAACGGGTCGACAGTGAAGGAAATATTCTCGAACGGCCGTCGCATGAAGAATTGCTAGCTGTTTCGGAGACAGTCGCTGCTGCCAATCCGCAGGCAATTGCTGTGTCATTCCTGTTCTCGTTTGCCAATCCCGAGAACGAGACCCTGGTCGCTCAGTTTCTACAAAAACTGCGCGTCCCGCTCTCTATATCACACCGAATTCTTCCGGAGTTTCGCGAATACGAGCGCACGAGCACCGTGGTGGTAAACGCCTATCTGCAACCGATCATGCAGAAGTATCTGAGCAGGCTGGCGAATTGCGCAAAAAAGTGGAGCAAGTCGCGCCCGGGCAGTCCGACTTCCACCACCAACACCCCGGTGTTCGTCATGCAATCGAGCGGCGGAATCACGGCACTCGAGGCCGCGGCTCGCGAACCCGTCAGAACAGTTTTGTCCGGACCGGCCGGCGGCGTGATAGGAGCCCTTGCCAGCGCCCGGCGGAGTGGCTTCGACCGCATCATCTCCTTTGACATGGGCGGAACCTCTACCGACGTTTCACTGATTGAGCGTGAACCGCAGCCGGGCACCGAGCGAGAGATTGCCGGTTTCCCGGTCGGTGTCCCCATGCTCGACATCCACACTGTGGGCGCAGGCGGAGGGTCGATCGCGCGCTTCGACTCGGCTGGCGCTTTACGCGTCGGTCCGGCATCGGCCGGCGCCGATCCTGGGCCAATCTGCTACGGGCGCGGCCTTCAACCCACAGTGACGGATGCCAATCTGATTCTCGGCCGCTTACAGCCCGATCGTTTTCTTGGTGGTGAATTCAATCTTGATCTCGAGCGCACTCGGAAAGTTGTAACGCAATGGCTCAAAGGCAATCGCTCTCCCCTAAGGCTTGAGCAGTTCGCATCGGGTGTCATCCGCGTGGTCAATTCCACCATGGAGAAAGCTGTTCGCGTCGTTTCCGTCGAACGCGGCTACGACTCGCGTGAATTTGCCTTGGTGGCGTTTGGTGGCGCGGGCGGACTGCACGCCTGTGAACTGGCCGAAGCGATTGGCATTCCACGAGTCATAGTACCCGCTCTACCTGGGGCGCTCTCCGCCTTCGGCATCCTCGTGAGTGATGTCGTAAAGGATTACTCGCGAACTGTCGTGTGGAAAGTAAGC
>JBLNFC010000121.1:0-3364 GCA_050263355.1 Acidobacteriota bacterium | reverse complement strand
TCTCTTTTACAATCTACCTTTCTGAAATTGTCATAGGTGTTCGTGATCGGCATCACTTCGCAACTGGCCTCATCCCTATGTGTTTGGGAATAGCTGACTGGCGACATGTCGCCACTAGGCGAGAGGCTCTGGAACTCGCTTTAGCTATTTTAAACTGGCTAACCGAACGTCTTCCGGAGCCTCGCTGTATTTTCTTCCGCAACCTAAATGGGCCAGTCAATCGAGGCTGGCGTTTTGTCAACTCTCCCGTCTGTTCTGATTCCGGAACAAAAGCAAGAATGTTTACCGGAAGGCATCTTTCATAGGATGATCCTAATGGCCTAGGCCCCTTCTCACGGTAATGAAGGCCTCTCGCAGTATCTCGGGGGAGGGACAGATGCCGCTTTCATTTTTTGATAAGGGAAGAGGTTCAGTCCCAAACGCCCCTAATTATTATGGAATCGACCATGCTGTAGTAGTCGTACAATGCGAGCAACAGTACGAGCAAAAACCGTGGCTCAGGTTTCCGAAGACTGCATCCTCGGCCTGAGCCATTGGTGCTGAGCAAGTTGCTCTTCGCTGGTGTCCTGCGAGATGTCATGGATCATGTCACGCAAAGCACCAAGAACGGCATAGTCACTGCCGCTCCTTGCCCTTGCTCCAATTGGAGGCGCTCAACGCAAACCCTTGGCGAAGGGCCAAGCCGCATAGTCCCTGAGAATTTAGAACGACGCGCAGAGCATCACTGGCAGCCCGGCAATTTGAAGCTGCCGATCCGCGTTTGCCAGGGCGCAGGATTCGCACTTGTCCCTTTGATCCTGTAATACTCGTTTACGTACCAGAATGTACAGTCATCTACGGGATCAATGTTCATCGACGTGTTATCGCCCCAACGGGAGTTGGGGGTCAGTTGAATACCGCTCCCACTAATTAAGGTAGCTTCACCTAAGCTCATTTGACCCTTAGCGTCCCGTTTCATGCGCCCGGTGTAACGTATTCCCGGAAAGACACTTGTTCCATTGACCACACTGTAGCCGAGAGCCATGTTTCCGAGTTTATCCTGGGCGATGCTGCCCATCCAGCGATGCACCCCGTCAGTTGGAGCATAGGTGCCCTGTTGGAAGAGGGAGTATTGACCATTTGTCCGCCGGATCTCATACCAGCGCACACCTGCTATGCCGGGCCGGGCCTCGACCGATTGATTCGTGACCATTGATTCGTAGGTCCCGAACTTGCGGTAGGCCAAACGGAACATCAGGCGTTGACGGTATGAAAGGATGTCGAGGAAACGGCTCCCATCAGTGATGCCGGGTTGTGGAAGGCAGTCCCGCGCATCCGGACGTTGCGAACCACGCACCACTCCGCAGGGAAAGATCGAGTCGAAGGGTGACACCCGTAACGATGTGCGAAAAACAAGTGACGCCTGGGGAATACTCTGCCATTGGATGCGCAGCTCCCAAATGTTCAAGCCATCGAAAGTTGCTCCGAACGGCCCACCGTCATCCTGAATCCCCATAATCGGGATGGCAGCAGTATCTGTGGGCTGGACTTTCCCGTCGATGTCAGCCGGAAGCAACCCATCACCTATGAGGTTAGGTGCTACTGAAGTTGAATCGAGAAAAAAGTGCACTGCACGAGCATTTGGAATGCCCGTGATCATCTTGCTTCTTTCGAGCGCGTAAACACTGACTCCATACTCGCCCGTCGGCGCAGAATCGCGTGACGTCAATACGTACGATCTCTTCCACACGCCGTACTTTGGGTAATCGGGCATCAGAAATGTCTTAAAATCCGGGACCGAGGTGATAAAGGCGTACCGAAAATAGGCGCCCGTAGGGTCACCGCTCTGCGACACGGCTACGCAGTTGTAGAAAGGAAGCGCAGGATCTTTCTTCCCGCGCATAGTGAATTGGGTCAAAATCCAGCGATCCGCAAACTGATCGTAGACGACAACAGGATCGCCTGAGGAGTCAGCGCAATCCGGGATGGCGAAGCCTGCCCACAAGGCGCCAAGTTCGGTTGGTCCAGATAGCATGTTGCCCTGCTTGTCATAGACCGCAAATGCAAGATTGACCATCTCCACATAATGATTGGGACCGACGTCACCATTTGGGTCGGGAGGATTGAAGCGGTCTCCGAAAAGATCGAAGTTATCGAGGTTACTAAGGCCTTCGAACGTCAATAGCGGAGTTGAAATACTTGCAGCCATGGTGGTTTGTTGACTTACTTGCACCGCGCCATCTCCACTGAATCCTTTGTTCCTGGCAACGGGGCCATACTCCGGGCGAACTTCCTGTACCCCCGTTAAGGAGAATGTAGACATTCTGTTTTCGCCGCGCGGAAGATCTCGCACCTCAGGCGAAATGTCAAAGGCAACCGCCGTGGAGAATTGCGGCTGGGAAACGCTGGAGAGCTGAGGGGCAGCAGGTAAAGGGAACAGGATCATAAGAAAAAGAATCGTGACAAATGTTGATGGGGATAGTGGGGCGTTGCGGCTTCGCATTGTTCCTCTCAATGAGCTAACAAACCTCACCCTGAAGGTCCCACTAAGCAAAGAGGAGGGCAGTGATGAACATCACGCTCGAACGGTCATTTGGAATAGATCTCCTGACAACAAGGCGACAACTCACCACGGGACTACTGGGTCTTTCTTATCCGGATCGATGAAGTACGCCGCCCGAATCCCTGTGTAATGGTCAGTATCCCAAACGAAGTCCATGATGGCCCTGCCTTCTTTGTGGACCTTTAAGACGAAAGGAAGGTATGGCCATTCTTGGCTTTCCGCCGAGGCGGCCGACCTACGAAACGGGGTTGAGGCAGCTTGGCAGGGCGAAAGAATCCGGACTCGTCGCGGGCCATGCCGAACCCGAGGCGACCAAGAACCTCGCGTGCCCACTTTCGCCGGCGCTCTCGCTCCTCGTAGCTGTCGATAACCACGCGCCCACACTCCGAACCGTCATTGCTGAATGAAACTGCAAAGCTATGAGTGCCTTTCTGCTGTGTACCTCTAACCTAATAAAGAGCATAGCTTAGTTGCAGAAAGCGAGAGATAGTTTTTCGTTAGCTAGTTAGTTATTAAAGGCAAAACCAGGCACGAGTTGTCAGAATTTGAGTCCACGGAGGACATCCACGAGTTGCTGGAGAGGGCCCGGACACTCGCCGAGGCGCGCAACCATCGACTCGTGCCCTTTCGGCGCCGCAGCAGATCGACGGAAAGCCGATGTGTCACCTGTGCACGCCAAGTCTACCTGCTGCCGGATCCCGGTCCCGCAGTATGCCTACTTTTCGGCTCCCACTTTTGCCCGACGCGCCAAGTTGGACCGACCCGATTGGTTTTTTTGAGCGTTATAGGGATTTCTTATTTCGCCAATTGACATGACTGATC
>JBLNFC010000120.1:0-9950 GCA_050263355.1 Acidobacteriota bacterium | reverse complement strand
AAAACCTTTCTGATCTCGGCAAAGACAGATGTGGACGAGGGCAGGGCTTTGCGCAAGCGTTCCATGTGGATGGTTATGGGTGGAGCGGGTGCCTCCTTGCTATGTCTCGCGCTTCTCTTGATCCACTTGCATATGTTTTAAGATCCGGCCGCCTCGAGCGGATTCTCGACTGGAGAGAGCCAACACTGAACTGGGCACGAGGCTTCACTCCAGAGGCTCGGGCTTTGACTCTCCATTGGGAGCCACCGGTGGCGCACGGTAGGCGCGAGGTGCAGAGATGGAGTTCGATCGCTAGCGATAGAATGGCGCATTTCGGGAGCTGGAGAGTTCATGAACATCCTCATCGGGCTGGTGGTGGCGCTTGCAGTGGTGGGTTTCGCGGTGTACGCGATCATCATCTACAACGAGCTGGTGCGACTCCGAAACGACAATGATCGCGCCTGGGCCAATATCGATGTCTTGCTCAAGCAGCGCCATGACGAAATCCCCAATCTTGTGGAAACCGTGAAGGGCTACATGCAACACGAACGGCAGACGCTGCTTGCCGTGACCCAGGCCAGGACGGCGTCCATGAGTGCCGCCACGGTGGGACAAAAGGCGCAGGCCGACCTGCTGGTCGCGGGCGCTCTCCGTGGCCTGTTCGCAGTCGCGGAAAGCTATCCCGATCTGAAAGCGAACCAAAACTTCTTGAAGCTGCAAACTCGAATTTCCGAACTCGAAGAGCGGATCGCGGATCGGCGCGAGTTCTTCAACGACGATGTAAACACGTACAACACCCGCATCAAGCAGGTTCCTGACATGTTTCTGGCCAACATGATGAACTTGAAGGCGCGCGACATGTTCAAGGTCAGCGAAGAAGAGCGGCAGGCCATCGAGGTCAAGCTCTCTCAAGAGCAGCAGTCGGCCGGAGCACCATAGAGAGCTTTTCCGAGCTGCCACCTCTCATCGGGGCCGAAATATAACTACTTCGTTAATACAGCGAAAGCAGTATGGGACGTTTTGGCGTGCGGCGTTTATTCTACGCACTCGGTTTCCCATCCTACTGTGCAGTGAGCAAAACGATTTAGTACCAATCTGGAGTTATCTTATGGAAGTCATGACCGCAACTCGACAATGGGAAGTCGTCCACGGCTCCGCGACTTTGTTTGTAGAAGATCTGGATAGCATGGACGAGCAACGATGTTTAGGAGAACTAATCGATTACCTGATTGAGCGAGGGGCTGAAGTGAAGGGCTGCGAATGATTGCCGCCCAGGCTCGGCTCGGTGCTCATGAGTGACGGGTACAAGGGCAGGAGGCTGAATGCCCAAGCAGAAAAGGCCGCTTTCTTGCGGCCTTTTTACCTGGTAACTCACGATCTGCTGGTTGAGAAAGCTTTAGTTTTGATCGTTGCCCGCACGCTTCCAGGACATCAGTTCGCCGATGGTTGAGCCCCCCGTGCTGGAAACCGGGTGCTTATAAGACTCGACTTCCTGGCGTGAGGCTTCCTCTCCAACAGCGCGGATGCTGAGGCCGACCTTCTTTTCATCCGGATTCATCTTAATGATCTTAAAGTCGGCTTCCTGGCCAGGCTCCAGGTGCATTTGTGCACCGTGCTCGTCCAGCGCTTCCGAATTGTGGCAGAGACCTTCGACGCCCTCCGCGATTTCCACAAAAGCTCCGAAGGTCGCGACGCGCAACACCTTTCCATGCAGCACATCGCCCACGCGATGCTGCGCGAAGAATGTCTCCCAAACGTCGGGTTGAAGCTGCTTCACGCCCAAAGACAGGCGCCGCTTGTCAGGTTCAATCGCCAGGACAATAGCCTTCACCCGATCGCCCTTCTTCAGCACCTCAGAAGGATGCTTCACGCGCTTGGTCCAGCTCAGGTTGCTGACATGAACCAAACCATCGATTCCATCCTCGATCTCGATGAATGCGCCGAAGTCGGTCAGATTGCGGACCCGCCCTTCTACAGTTGAATTGACGGGATACTTGTCGTGCAGCGACTCCCAAGGATTGGTTTCCAGCTGCTTCATGCCAAGCGAGATTCGCCGTTCCTGCGGGTTTACATTCAACACCACGCATTCGACGTTGTCGTTCACGTTAACAATTTTCGAGGGGTGCTTCATGCGCTTGGACCAGGTCATTTCGCTGACATGAACCAGGCCTTCAATGCCTTGTTCGAGCTCCACAAATGCACCGTAGTCCGTCACGCTGATAACGCGGCCATGCACATGGGCTCCCACCGGGTAGCGCTGTGTGGCATCGAGCCAGGGATCAGGCGTGAGCTGTTTGAACCCCAGTGAAACCCGCTGTTTGTCCTTGTCGAATTTCAGAACCTTAACTTGTATGTGGTCCCCGACGTTCACCAGATCACGAGGATGAGTGAGTCGACCCCACGACATGTCCGTAATATGCAAGAGGCCGTCGATACCCCCCAAGTCGACAAAGGCGCCGTATTCCGTGAGGTTCTTGACTACGCCGGTCAGGACCGAGCCTTCTTCCAGGTGCTCAAGGGTCTTGGATCGCTTCTCGTTCTGCTCCTCCTCGAGGAGCTGCTTGCGAGAAACAACAATGTTCCCCCGCTTCTTATTCAGCTTGATAACCGCGACTTCGAGTTCCTGACCTTTGAGAGCATCAAGGTTCCGTACCGGCCGCAAGTCGACCTGCGAACCTGGAAGGAAGGCCCGCGCCCCCATGATGTCGACCGTCACACCGCCCTTGATGCGGTCGATAACCAGAGCCTTGATGGGCTTCTTCTCGTTGTGAGCTTTCTCAATCTCATCCCAGGCGTGCAGGCGCTGTGCCTTCTGGTGCGAGAGGTTGATGTAGCCTTCCTCCGTCTCGCCCTTGTCCCGCATGACGTCGATTTCCTGGCCGGGCTGGAACTTCGGATTCCCCTGGTGATCGAGCACTTCTGCGATGGGCAGCATTCCTTCGGATTTGGCGCCGATGTCGACGACGACGTGAGTGGGAGTGAGCTTGAGCACCGTCCCGCGGATCACGCGGTCTTCGCCAACTGCCTCCTCGGCTTCTGTGGTGAAGGTCTCGAGCGCAGACGCGAAGTCTTCTCCTGAACCCGCAGCTGCTGGCGTCGGCTGTTCGGTTTGCGGTTTCTCGCTGTGCGCCAGCACTGGCCCTGCTGACTGCTGCCTTTGTTGCTGCTCTTCAGCGGAAGTTCCTTGGGTAGGCGCCTCGGTTTCGGGCTCTACGGTTGTGGTGGAATCTAGGTTGCGGGCGGTATTATCGTCGAACAAGATGGTTGCCTCTCCGGTGTATCTGCACGTATGAGTGCCGGATGCGGGATGGTTCAGGTCGGACTGCTGGCGAGAGTCTAAGGTTAAGTTGGACTCGTCCTGGCGAACGAGCTAAGACAATCCAGCGGCCGACTAAAGGATTACCCGCGTCCAAGGGAACCCTTCGACTATAGCAATCGCTCTCAAACAGTGTCAAACGACAAAAATGATGTAGTCGCGTTCTTTTAACAATCTTGATCAGAAGTTTGCGGCCACACCAAGGAGCGCCGTCACGAGGCGGTGTGAGTTACGGAAAGCGCTCGAATCTGCTACCCTGCCGTGCGATGGATTACCTCTGGACCCCCTGGCGCTACGCGTACGTAACCGGCGCCGATAAGCCTGATGGCTGCATCTTCTGCAATCTTCCCAAAGACGACGACGACAAACGCACTCGCATCGTTTACCGGGGAAGGCATTGCTACGTGGTGCTTAACACGTACCCATACACGCCTGGGCACGTGATGATCGTGCCGTTCGAGCACCTGGACCAGTTACAGAAGCTGCCAGCCGATGCCGCACACGAGATGATCGATCTATGCCAGAGGATGGAGCAGATACTGCGCGCTCTCTATGGGCCCGATGGCGTGAATCTAGGCATGAATATTGGAGCAGCCGCGGGAGCGGGGGTGGCCGGGCACATCCATATGCACGCTTTGCCTCGATGGGTGGCCGACGCGAACTTTGTCTCGGTAATTGGCGAGACGCGCGTGTTGCCGGAAACGTTAGACGTGACATGGCAACGCATCAGAGATGCAGTCGCGGTTGGTTCGTGAGGAGCACGTCGCGGCAGACGTCCTCGTCTGCCTAGCCGAATAACCTTTGGCAACCTTAAGCAATTAGTGAGGAACGGATGAGACTCTTGAAGCTCGTGTGCTGTCTGCTGGCCTTTGCTGCGCTTGCGTCGGCACAGAATGCCGAAGACAAAGTTGATGCATACATTCACAGCGCCATGGCAAAGCGGCAGATTCCCGGGCTCGCCCTCCTGGTCGTTCGCGATGGCAAGATCGTCAAGCAACAGGGATACGGCTTCTCCAATGTCGAATTGCAAGTCCCTGTAAAGCCCGAGACACTCTTTCAGTCCGGCTCTATGGGAAAGCAATTCACTGCGACTGCGGTCATGATGCTGGTAGAAGAAGGGAAAGTTGGGCTGGATGACCCGCTCACCAAGTACTTTCCCGAGGCACCCGCCTTTTGGAGCAAGGTGAAAGTCCGGAATCTGCTAAGCCATACAGGGGGATTCGGCGACTATCCGGATAAATTTGACTTCCGCAAAGACTACACGGAAGACGAGTTATTGAAGATCGTGGAAAGTATTCCGCTCGCCTACGAACCCGGAAGCAAGTGGAGCTACAGCAACCTGGGCTACCTGACGCTCGGTGTTCTTATCCACAGAGTGACTGGCCAGTTCTATGGCGACTTCCTGCAGCAGCGGGTATTCAAGCCTCTCGGAATGAGTACAACTCGCGTTATGAGTGAGGAGGACATAATTCCGAATCGCTCGTCTGGTTATCGAGTGGTCAAAGGTCAGCTGAAGAATCAGGAGTGGGTTTCTCCGACGTTGAACACCACAGCGGACGGAAGTCTCTATTTTTCCATCAAGGATCTCGCTAAGTGGGATGCGGCCTTGACTGCACGAAAACTGCTTAAACCCGAAAGCTTCGACCTCATGTGGACGCCTGTAAAGCTCAGCGATGGGAAACCGAACAAGGACGGCTACGGTTTCGGATGGTTCATTCACGACGCGCACGGACATCGCGTGATCGAGCACGAGGGCGCGTGGCAGGGCTTCACGACCAACATCTCGCGCTACGTGGATGACAAGTTGACGATCGTCGTGCTGACAAACCTGGCCGCCGCCGCACCAGATGACATCACACACCATGTGGCGGGACTGTATGTAAAAGCACTCGAGCCGCAGACGAACGACTCGATGAAGTGATCTCAATTCGCAACCCCGATTGCGCTTGAATCTTTTACTGCGCGCGGTCGAAAACTTGCGGACGTGCCATTTCACCTGGAAGTCGAACGCGACCAAACTGGGGGAAGGTCGCTAGTCGCGGGCGCGATTCTTGATCCAGATTGGAGTGCCAAGGAATCCGAACGCTTGACGAATTTGATTCTCGAGGAATCGCTCGTAGGAGAAATGCAGCTGTACGGGCCGGTCGGTGAACAAGATGAAAGTTGGCGGAGAGGTTGCTGCCTGGGTCATGTAGTAAATCTTCACCCGCTTGGAAACGGGAACTGACGCGCGGTCAAAATCCACCTGCTTCAGGAAGCGGTTCATCTCTGCGGTCGGAATGCGTTTGCGCCGCTCTGCCGCCACTTGCTCGACCATCGGAAAGATCTTCTCCACGCCCTTGCCCGTCACCGCTGAAATGAACAACACGGGAGCGTAGGCCAGGAACTTGAGGGAATGCCTTAGCTGCTCTTCGTAGAGGTTGCGGTCTGTTGTTCGCCGGCTCTCCTGGATACGCGCCGCTTTTGATTGACTCACGGCGGCCTTGGCACCGGTCGAAACCAGGTCCCACTTGTTGACGATGATGATTACGGAACGGCCACTCTCGTGGGCATATCCGGCGATTGAAGCATCGAGCGCACTCACGCCTTCGGTTGCATCGATCACAAGCAAAGCTATGTCGGCAGCCTCGAGATGCTTGCGGGCCATGACCACGGAAAGTTTCTCCGCCATCAGTCTGGTTTTTCCCTTGCGCCGCATGCCGGCGGTATCGATGAAGCGAAATTTCTGACCGTCGCGCTCCACTAATTCGTCCACCGCGTCGCGAGTCGTGCCCGGAACGGGAGAGACGATGGCGCGCCCGGATCCGGTCAAACGGTTCAGCAAAGTCGACTTGCCGACGTTCGGATGTCCGATGATCGCTATCTTCGTCTCGGCGGCAACGCTGGGAATCGCGTCCTCATCGGATTCGTTGACGTTTTTAGCCTGTTCGGTGATTAGATCTTTCTGGCCAGGCAGCACGGCAAGGATGGCGTCCAGCAGATCGTCTATCCCGCGCCCATGCTCGGCTGAGACGGGAAACTGATTCCGAACGCCGAGGCCATGGAAGTCGTCAATCAAGCTGGCCTGTTTGTCGCTGTCGATCTTGTTGATGGCCAGGAATAGTGGCTTGCCACCACGAAGCAACAGTCGCGCCAAGTCAAAGTCCGGCGAAGCAAGTTCGCTACGGGCGTCGACAACCAGGACTACAGCGTCAGCCTCTTCGAGCGCGACCCTCGCCTGACGAAAGATTTCTGCCGGAATCAGGTCGTTGTCATGAGGCAGGATGCCACCGGTATCGACTATGCGGAGGGGACGGCCACGCCACTCCGCCTCCCCGTATAAGCGATCACGAGTAATTCCCGGTTCGTCCCCGACGATAGCTCTACGCGATCCGACCAGGCGGTTGAATAGCGTTGATTTGCCAACATTAGGCCGGCCTACGATGGCGATCGCCGGGGTGAGCGCCGGAGCGGTGCTCGGGTTCGTGAGCGAATTGGCGTTGACCTTGGGCAGAATAGTTATCGGACCGTTTTAATTTCGCGCAACTGAATACCGGGAAGCCTCAACTGGTTATTATAGAGACTCTGTGGCTTCTACTTCGCAGCCCGCCTCACCCGGACCCGGCAGCGGCGTTAAACACGATTACACGCTTTACCAGTTCTTCGCGCCGGGGGGCCTGTTATCGCGTACACATCCGGCGTACGAATTCCGGCGTGGGCAGCTTCAAATGGCGCAAGCTGTAGAGCAAGCGCTGGAGGAGCGGCGGCATCTCATCGTCGAAGCCGGCACGGGAACAGGCAAGACTCTTGCCTACCTGATGCCGGTGATCCGGTCGGGCAAGCGCGTTCTGATCTCGACTGGAACCAAGAATCTCCAAGAGCAGCTTTTCTACAAGGACGTGCCATTCCTGGAGCAGGCGCTGTTTCCAAATGGCGACTCGAAGCTGCGCGTGTGCTACATGAAAGGGCGCTCAAACTATCTTTGCCGCAAAAAGCTTTACGACCTTACCGATCAGCCCGTGCTCAGCGGGCTCGAGGAGATTGAGCAGTACAGGGCAATCGCTGCATGGGAGAAGACCACTCACACGGGAGATCGCGCGGAACTCGCCGGGCTTCCGGAGGCAAGCGCGCTTTGGCCCAAACTGGACGCCCGCGCCGATACCTGCCTTGGACAAAAATGCAGCGCGTGGGACAAATGCTTCATCACGGAGATGCACCGGAGGGCGATAGAAAGCGACATCATCATCGTCAACCACCACTTGTTTTTTGCGGATTTGGCCATCAAGCAGGCTTCCGAGTATGCGCCTGACGCGGGCATCCTGCCCGAGGTTGGAGCCGTCATCTTCGACGAGGCGCATGAACTGGAAGATGTGGCAGGCAGCTACTTCGGTGTTTCAGTCAGCAACCTACGATTCGAAGAAATTGCGCGAGATGTCGAATCTTCACTGCAGAGGAATCACCTTCTCTCATCCTCGGTACAAGGCGCGACTCGCACCTTGCGGGAGCGTTCGCAGTTCTTCTTCGCATTGCTGCCTCCCGGCGAAGGGCGTTTCGCATTCCAGAATCGGCGTGAATTCCTCGAGGAGAACGGTGACGAGTTCATTGGCTTGATGCAGACGCTGACGAGGCTCGGCTCGGAGTTGCACAATCTGCCGCAAAAGCCGGAAGAGGTCTTTAACTTCATTCGGCGCATTGACGAGTTGCGGGTTCAGCTCGGCTTCCTCATGGAATCGGAAGATCGCAACACGGTTTTCTGGATCGAGAGACGCGGTGGGCGAGGGATCTCCCGGGACAAGCGGAATGTCTTTTTACAAGCGACACCGATCGATGTAGCGCCGATCCTCAGGAACTGTCTTTTCGATCAGCTTGAGTGTGCGGTGCTAACTTCGGCCACTCTCGCCGTGGGCGGAGGTTTCGCATACATACGCAGCCGGCTTGGATTGGAGCATGCGCGCGAGGTTGTGCTGCCCTCGCACTTCGATTATGAGAATCAGGCGGTCCTATATGTTCCGCCGGATCTTCCAGATCCTCGCACTCCGCAGTTTGCCGCGCGCGCGGTGGACCTCATTCGTCGACTGCTCGAAATCACGCGGGGCCGCGCCTTCTGCCTGTTCACCAGCTACGCGCAGATGAACGAAATATACCAGCGGCTACTGGGCGAATTGGAATACCCGATGCTTCTTCAGGGGGACGCGCCTAAGAGCGCCCTCTTAGAAGAGTTCCGCGTTACTCCCAATGCGGTGCTGTTTGCGACCTCGTCGTTCTGGCAGGGCGTAGACGTGCAAGGCGAGCAACTCAGTTGCGTGATTATCGATCGGCTTCCATTTGCGGTGCCGAGCGACCCTGTTGTCGCCGCCCGGGTCCGCGCGGTCGATGATGCGGGAGGAAATGCCTTCTTTCAGTATCAGGTTCCCGCAGCAGTCATCACTCTGAAGCAGGGTTTCGGAAGGCTGATTCGTTCGCTGCACGATCGTGGTCTGTTATGCCTGCTGGATAACCGCATCCTGAAAAAGCAGTACGGACGCGTGTTTCTGGAAAGTCTTCCGCGATACCGCCGTACGTCGGAACTGGGGGTCGTGGAGCAATTCTTCGGAGTGGAAAACAGGCCGGCCTAAAGGGCGACTCTGCTACTGCGTCGAACCCTAAAACCTAATCTCAGATAGAATAATCAGTTGGGTAAATGTGTTCGATTCCCGTGTGCAGGGAGCAAGTTCGCTAAGGAAAGCATGTTCGAAGTCACCGTCGAGGATACGTTTGCCGCAGGACATTACCTGCGCAATTACAAGGGCAAGTGCGAGAACCCGCACGGGCACAACTATCGAGTACGCATCACATTAGCAGGCAAGGAACTCGACAAGGCCGGCCTGTTGCTCGACTTCAAGGATTTGCGCGAGGTCATGAAACACGTGATCGATCGGCTGGACCATCAAATGATCAATGACCTTGAGCCGTTCACAAAGCTGAATCCATCGGCAGAAAATCTCGCGCGCTACTTTTACGAGCAGACCAACGGCAAGTTACGTGACGACACCGCCGGCCGGGTACGAGTAAAAGACGTTACCATCTGGGAAACAGACGAGACTACCGCAACCTATTTCGAGTAGCCGTTTGAACAGACTTGGGGCGGCGCTCTAGCTCGCCCTCGAAGTAGAAGCATCCAAAGCACACGCTGCTTGCTATCGAGTCGCCATGCAGATCACTGAAATCTTCAAGTCGATCCAGGGTGAGTCTTCCTACGCCGGGCTGCCGTGTGTCTTTGTGCGCCTGACGGGCTGCAACTTGCGTTGTGACTGGTGCGACAGCGAATACACGTTCACGGGCGGAAGCAAGATGTCGCTGGAAGAGGTACAGTCTGAGGTGGAGCGGCTCAGTCCAAATGGTGGGCTGGTGGAAGTCACTGGCGGAGAGCCAATGCTCCAGGAACGGGAAGTTGTCCCGCTTATGGAGAGGCTGCTCAATTCCGGTTTCAATGTCTTGCTGGAGACGAGTGGGGAGCGCCCCCTGGCAAATGTTCCCAAGGAGATCATCAAGATCGTTGACGTCAAGTGTCCGCACTCCGGGGAGACGGACACGTTCCGGATGGAAAACCTCGACACGTTGACCCTGCGCGACGAGGTCAAGTTCGTCATCTCCGATCGACTCGACTACGAATTCGCGCGTGACTTCACGGAGGAGC
>JBLNFC010000119.1:0-7550 GCA_050263355.1 Acidobacteriota bacterium | reverse complement strand
GGGCATACTGGAACCGACCACTGATACCAATTCTTTCCAGTTGCCTCATGTTCAGAATCGCTTCGGCACCGGCCGAGCGCGCGCTGTGAAAGTTAATTGGCAGAAAGATACGCGAGATGCTGATCTCATGATTCTCAAAGCTGTTGTGGCCAGTATGAAGATAAGCGTTCAGTTCCAGGCTGATGCGTGGATGTAGTTCCTGCGCGACTCCGACTTCGAAATAATTCTGCGTATAGGCTTGAACGTCGCCGACTCTCTGGCTCGGGTCAATGGCGTTGTGCCCTATGAAGCTAGCAAGCAGGGAATACTCGATTGGCGGCGGCGAGAAGAGGCGATTGTAGGTGGCGTGAACGACAGTCGCGGTTTTGGGTAATTGATATGCCAAGCCGATTCGCGGACTCGTCTGCACACCCGTCCGAACGACGTCGAAATGATCGTAGCGTACGCCGAGGTCCACCCAGAGATTGTGAACGGGAGAGAAGTGGTCCTGCACGTAAGCGCTTGCCTGTCCGCCCTTTCGGCTTCCACTGAAGGGAGGAAAGACGTCTGGGTCGCCGCGGCTATCGAAGAAGAAACTCTCTGATTCCCGGAGTCGCAGCAGGTCCACGCCACCCTTCAAAACATGGCTGTGCCAGACATGCGAAAGGTCACTCTTGATACCCGCCGTTAGCGTGCTACGGGACGCAATTGACAGCGGTGTAATAGGGTCCGTCGTCGGGAGCACATGGTCGGACCCCACCCGCTCGTAGACCGAGGTCGCGAGCAGGGTTCGCGACGAGAAATTGTGAACCCACCCCAGCATCGCTGTTTGCTGCCGAAGATGGCGGTCCGCATCCCGTCCAACCTCTTGGTCTTCGGTCAGATTGGGCTGCTGGAAATTGGTTCCAGCTCCCATCAGCAGCAGTTTGAGACCGTCTTTCTGTCCATGCCAGTCTAACTGGAGTGTTCCTCGTGAGCCCTTTCCGAAATCATGCAATTCATTCGGTTCCGGAGGGTCGAGGTACCGGCCCGATGTGAATCCGTCGATGAAAGCGTAGTAGCCGACTTTTCCGACCTGCCCACCGTAGTCAGCATTGAGATCGTAGTTGTCCACAGTGGCTCCACGGAAGTTCACATCGCCATGACCTTGCAGCGACGCGCCGGAGCGCGTGGCGATGTCCAGAACTCCGCCGAACCGGTTGCCATATTCGGGCGTGAAACCCCCAGTCATCAGATCAACGATCTCGAAAATCTGTGGGCTCACGCCCGGGCTAAACTGCGGCTGCGTGTTATCGAGGAACGATACGCCGTTGATGAATTCATGCAGCGAAAACTCATTTCCACGCACATTGATGAAGTTGTCATGGCTCTGGCTGGCGCCCGGCATCAGGTTGGAGACCAAGCTGTTGGTGCTTTCCACCATGGGGTCAGGAAGTTGCTCAAAATCTTGTTGGGTGAAGGTCTGCGAACTGCCCGTTTTTTCCGGATCGATAGTCTGGTATCGCGATTTCACCTCGACTGTCTGCTGGACCGATTGCGTGGTCTGCAGTTCTATCGCAATTGAAACAGGCTGACGCGGGCGGATGGTCAACTGGTATGAAGAAGCATAGAAACCGCTGGCGTTGGTTTTGATTTCATAGGGCCCCGCCTCGACTGCTGAAAATTGAAACCTGCCCTCGGCGTCGGTAGCCGAAATCTGTGCAGTCCTGCCATCCTGCCGCTCCAGGGACACCTTCACGCCCTTTACAGGCTCGCCTGCGGTGTCTTTAACGGTTCCTTCGACGACCGCTTGGCCGAAGGCGGATACGGCCAAAAGAACCAAGGTTAAAAGTGAGTAGATATACATATCGGCACAGCAGTTTAAAGCCCGCTCGGCTACTTAAGCCAGAGGTTAGTCAGTTTTGGCTAAGGCGTACCTTTGCGCGGTGGCAACGCGGGGAATCCCTTGCAGATCTTTTGTGATTTGCAGGTTGCTCCACTCGGCGAGCAATTCTCGAACACCCTCCACAATGGTGCCGCTGATCTCCACCAACAGCCATCCGCCGAACTTGAGTTTTTCGTGAGCTTCAGGGATAAGCCGTGCGATCACTTCGAGCCCGGTTGGTCCGGCGAATACGGCACCTCGTGGTTCGAATCTGCGAACCTCGAGCTGAACGTGATCCTCTTCTGATTCTCCCACGTAAGGCGGATTGGAAACGACAAAGTCAAAATCTCCTTGCAATCCGGACAGTAAGCTTGTGTCGTGAAACTGGATTCGCTTGCTCATCTGCAGGCGTGCGGCATTGGCCTCGGCGACCTCGAGCGCGGCGGGCGAGACTTCAGTCGCATGAATATCCGCGTGGGGGAGTTCTTTGGCTAGCGCGAGGGCGATGCAACCGGAGCCGGTGCCGACATCCACGATTTTGGGCTGGCGCATTGCGCGTGCGAGCGGCAGAACCGTTTCGATCAGGTGTTCGGTTTCAGGACGCGGTATCAGAACCGCAGGTGAAACGATGAGGTCCATGCCCCAGAATTCCTGGTGTCCAGTGATGTATTGCGAGGGCACTCCCTCCGCGCGATGGTGCAAAGCTTCGTGGTAGCGTGTCTCTTCGTCCGGGGTTAGTTCTCGTTCAGGGTGGGCGTATAGATACGCTCGATCACACGCCAGCGTGAACATTAATAAAACCTCCGCATTCATGCGGGGAGAGCCTACGTGAGCTTGGGTTAGACGCTCGATGGCGGACGTAAGTGCGTTCTTCAGCAGCAAGCAGCTATTTGAGCACGGGTAACGAAAACGTGGATAGACGATGCTTCGCCAGATTCGCACGTTCGAAATGTCGAATTTAAGAATTTGATAGTTGCCGACGGGACCTTCGCAAAAGTGGCTGAGTTTACTGTCAGGTGCGGAGGGATCACGCACCAGCAGCAGTTTCCTGCTTGAGCTTCTCCGCCTGGTAATGCGTCACCAGCGCTTCCACAAGTGGCTGGAGCTTGCCATCCATAACATCCATTAACTGGTGGATGGTGAGCCCGATACGGTGATCTGTAACCCGATTCTGCGGGAAATTGTAGGTGCGAATTTTCTCGCTGCGATCGCCGCTGCCGACCATCGTCTTCCGCTCTTTGGCCAAGGCTTCCTGCTGCTTCTGCATCTCCATCTCGTACAGTCGGGAGCGCAATACGCGCATTGCCTTGTCTCGATTTTTAATCTGAGACTTTTCATCCTGGCAGCTAACCACTGTGTTGGTAGGAATGTGAGTGATGCGAACGGCGGAATACGTGGTGTTAACGGATTGCCCGCCCGGGCCTGAGGAGCAGAATGTGTCAATGCGAAGATCTTTGGGCTCGATCTTAATATCCACGTCCTCCGCCTCGGGCAAGACGGCGACTGTAACTGCTGAGGTATGAACGCGACCCTGCTGTTCGGTTGCTGGAACACGTTGCACGCGGTGCACGCCGCTCTCGTATTTCATCCGCGAATAGACGCGATCGCCCTGAATGAGGGCGATCACTTCTTTCAGGCCACCGACGCCGGACTCCGAAGTATTCAGCACTTCGACCTTCCAGCCCTGAGTTTCCGCATAGCGCGTGTACATGCGAAACATCTCAGCAGCAAAAAGGGTAGCCTCGTCGCCTCCCGTTCCCGCCCGGATCTCCAGAATCACGTCTTTTTCATCGTTGGGATCCTTCGGCAGCAGGAGAACCTTCAATTCTTCTTCAACCTGATGCAGCCGAATCTCCAGATTGTCGAGTTCCTCCTGGGCGTAGGCGCGCATTTCAGGATCTTTTTCGTCGGCCAGAACCGCCTTGCTTTCCGTGATCCCGCGCTGCAAGTCCTTGTACTCACGATACTTCTCCACCATCGGAGCGATTTCGCTGTGCGCCTTCGCGGTCTTTTGGTATTTGCTCGAGTCGCCGATAAGCTCTGGCGAGGCGAGGGCCTGAGTGAGTTCCTCGTACCGAGCTTCGATTTGGTCTAGTCTTTCGTACATGTCTTTGACCCCGAAGCACTTCCGGCTTCAAATGTGCTGCAGAACGCAGCCCGTTGTAGCTCTACTCTGAATCAATATTGCTGCAGATGGAAGTCGGAAGAAAAGTTCGCGGCGGGGCCGCTAGGCAATGACCAGATCGCCGCCACGCTGCTTCTCAAGAGCCATAGCTTCGTCGAGAGCGGTGATCGCACATTGCACCTGGTCATCAGCCGGCGGCTGGGTGGTGATGCGCTGGAGCCATAGTCCGGGTGAAGTCATGAGTGCGAATAGGGATCCGCGATGCTTGGCAGCAAAGCGAATGATCTCGTACGACAGTCCGGCGATCACGGGCAGCAGAGCTATACGCGCAGCGAAACGAGCCCAAAAGGTAACGGCCGGAACCAGAGTATAGACCAGGATTGAGATAATCATCACGGTCATCAGGAAGCTGGTGCCGCATCTAGGATGGTATGTCGAGTACTTCTGAACCGCGCCTGTGTGCAAGGGGTCTCCAGCTTCAAATGCAAACACCGTCTTGTGTTCAGCGCCGTGATATTGGTACACACGTCGAATATCCTTCAACAGCGACGTTCCCCAGATAAACAGCAAAAACAACAGAATCCGGATGGTGCCGTCGACCAAGTTGAAGATGATCCGCTCACCAAAAATTGGATTGACCCGCTTCAATTCCGTCGCTGCCAACAAAGGCAAGAACTTGTACATGAAGATGAAGAAGCCGACCGAGATGACGATATTCACTGCGGCTAGCCATCCGCTGATCTCAAGTTTTTTGCCCCTATCGTCAGCGGGAAGCTGATCGAGTGCCGCATTTGCGGAGAACCTTAACGCACGAAAACCCAGCGTCATGGCGTGGCCCAGCGTGATCACGCCGCGTACAACTGGCCAGCCCATCCACTTGTGTTTTTCCGAAAGGCGTTCCAGTGGCTCACTGTGGGTGGTGATTTCCCCAGACGGTTTGCGCACGGCAATGCCCCAGGCGTGTGGGGAGCGCATCATAACGCCCTCCAGGACCGCCTGGCCGCCTACCAGCGTTTCTTCCCCGCTCTCCAGAGCTGGAAGTAGTTGAACCGCTACCAGGAAACGCCACATGGAACGAAGAAACCGCATGTAGATTAGATGATCCTTCGAGGCAAAAGCCGCAGCCATTAGCCTATCACACGTCAGCGCAGTCCAGGTACATTAAGCCAGCCCTAAATAGCTCTCCCTAAGCGGCTTAGAGCCGTTTAGGGGGATTCCAGCATCGAACCAGCACATGCAAAAACTCGCTGAAACATGCGAACTGATTGCGGCGACTACGAAAAAACTGGAAAAAACCAGAATCGTCGCTGAATACCTGCGAGCGCATCCGACGGATCAAGCTGCAATTTCGGCTATTTTCCTTTCTGGTCGGCCCTTTCCGGTATGGGAAGAGGCGACTCTTCAGGTAGGCGGTGCGCTGCTCTGGCAGGTCGTTAAAGAGCTCTCGGCCAAGTCTGACCAGGAGCTGAGCGAAGCGTACCGAAAGCGTGGGGATCTCGGTTCGGTAGCCGGCGATGTGTTACCGCCGAAGAATGGTACAGACCAGCTGAGCACAAAGCAGGTGGAGAGTATGTTCCGGCAAATTGCTGGCACGCGTGGACCGTCGGCGAAAGGAGAGCTGGTGCGGCAGTTGCTTTGTCAGGCCACGCCACGGGAAGCAAAGTACTTAATCAAGATCATGACAGGTGATCTGAGAATTGGACTTAAGGAAAGTCTGGTAGAGGAGGCTGTCGCAAAGGCATACGGGGCCACTCTGCAGCAAGTGCAACGGGCTAACATGCTGCTGGGGGACATTGGACAGACGCTTCGTCTGGCTGCGGAGAGTCGTCTGGGCGATGCACGGATGCGCCTGTTCCATCCGCTGGGATTCATGTTGGCTAGCCCGGCGGATTCCGCCGAAGAGGCTCTCAGCTACATCCCAAACGGTTGCGTCGATGATAAGTACGACGGTATTCGGGCGCAGGCCCACTGCGCGCGCGGCGACGTCAAGATCTTTTCACGCACCCGAGATGAGATCACAGAATCCTTCCCGGAACTCGAAGATGCTCTGGCAGCATTTGACGATGTAATTCTCGACGGCGAGATCGTGGCTTGGAGTTATCCCGAGAGTGGCTCACCATCGCAGGGAGGCGCTAGGCCCTTCAGCTGGCTTCAGCAGCGCCTCGGACGCAAGAAGGTGAGCGACGAGTTGATGCGCGAGGTCCCCGTGGCTTACCTCGCCTTTGATGTGCTGTATTGGGCGGGAGAGTTGGTTATAGATCGCCCTCTGCGGGAGCGTGCGAAATTGCTGGAAAGCATCTTGGCGGCGCCACGAAAGCTGCTCGCAGGACGGCGGGAGAAAGGTCAAGCTCAGATGATGTTCGAACCCGATCATCAGCCTGCGGCCGCACACGTCATTCGAGCGCCGGTGAACCACGCTTCGACTCCCGATCAGCTGGAGGAGCTCTTTTTTGCAGCGCAAGCACGCGGCAATGAAGGACTCATGATTAAAGACCCTGAGTCCGTCTACACCCCAGGGCGACGCGGCAAGTCATGGCTGAAGATGAAACGCGAGTTAGCGACTCTGGATGTTGTGGTTACAGCGGTTGAGTACGGCCACGGAAAGAGAATTGGCGTGCTTAGCGACTATACGTTCGCGGTGCGGGATGGAGATCGGCTGGTGAATATTGGCAAAGCTTATTCAGGCCTGACCGATGCTGAAATCAGCGACATGACGAAGTGGTTCATGGAACACACGGTGGCGGATCACGGCATGCGCGTTGAGGTTGAGCCGAAAATCGTGGTCGAAGTGGCGTTCAACAACATGATGCGCTCCGACCGGCATGACAGCGGTTATGCGTTGCGCTTCCCGCGAATCGTCCGCCTTAGGCCTGATAAGCTCCCCGAAGAAGCCGATACTCTTGAACGAGTGAGGGAGATATATGACAAGCAGAAACATTGAAGATCAAGGCCATCGACGAGGGACGATTGTCGATTTCTGATTGCTGGTTTTCAGATTGCTGATCGTTGATTGCTCTACCCGGCTGACCGGGACATCCCATCGCTTGCAGTAGCGCGACTGGATAGGCTATTCCCCGTTCGCCTTTGAACAGTCAGCAACGAAAAATCGTCAGCCAGCAATCGAGATTCGCACTTTGTCCCTCGCACAGCTTACTTTCACTGTGCGTGATGTTCTTCTGTGCCCCCGACGGGGATGATGCACCCGTGAGCTACCTCACATTCCACGTGTTCGAACTGAATGGTTGTGTGGTCGATGCGGAAGCTATGCAGCAGGCGTTGTTTCACATCGCGCAGAATACGTTCACTGACCGACGGCGGAAGATCATCTATCGCGATATGGCAGGAGAGGGCGTGGGTTTCCGACCCGATGCTCCAAACGTGCAAGTCATGAACGTCTTTGACACCGTCGATGCTGCGGATCGCGTCCCCGATCGAGCCAAGTGACATGCCCCGAGGGGTTCCTTCGAGCAGAATGTTCAGCGTTTCCCGCAGGATTCCCAACGCGGACCATAGGATCAGCGCTCCGATCCCGAAGGACAGCGCAGAATCGATCCAGTAGTGCCCAGTCAGCATGATGGCCCA
>JBLNFC010000118.1:0-4689 GCA_050263355.1 Acidobacteriota bacterium | reverse complement strand
GTACTCCCCGAGTTCGCCCAGCGCAAATTTTGAGGAAGTTCCCGACCAACCCGACAACGGAGACATGCACTACTGGGCCGTCTGGCACGCCCTGGCCCCCGCACAGGATTACCTGAAGCAGTTTCCACGATTCATGACGGAGTACGGATTTCAGTCATTCCCGGAAATGCGGACGATTCGCTCATTTGCCGAGCCGCAAGACTTCGATATCCGGTCGAAGGTGATGCAGGCCCATCAGAAGAATAAGGGTGGCAATGAACGCATTCTGACCTACATGCTGCGCGAGTACCGCGAGCCCAAGAACTTTGAGGCTTTCGTGTACCTGAGCCAGGTACAGCAAGCGGAGATTATTAAGCTGGGCGCGGAGCATCTGCGGCGCCAGCGGCCGCGGACCATGGGCTCGCTGTACTGGCAGTTGAACGACTGCTGGCCGGTTGCTTCGTGGGCGAGCATCGATTATTACGGGCGCTGGAAGGCCCTGCATTATTATGCGCGCCGGTTCTATGACGACGTGCTGATCTCGCCGTACTTACACGATAACCGGGTCGACGTTTACGTGGTGTCCGACAAGCAGCAAGCGCTCGCGGGCAAGATTCGGGTACGGCTGCTTGATTTCTCGGGGAAAATGTTACTCGACCAGACGCAGGAGGTGCAGATCCCAGCGCTGTCCAGCGCGTCGTACTTCAAGGTGCCAGAGGATGCATTCGCGGCGAAGGCGGACCTCCGTCGGTCCTTCGTCGTCACCGATCTGGAGGTCGGTGAACGACGTGTATCTCGAAATCTAGTGTTCTTTAACGCCACGCATGATCTGGAACTTCCGCAGGCTCCAAAAATTGAGAGCACGCTGAAGAAGTTGGAAGGCAGCTACACTCTTTCGCTGCGTGCGCCGTCGTTAGCAAGGAATGTATACGTATCCTTTGGAGACCTCGATTTCCAGATCTCGGATAACTACCTGGACCTGCTGCCGGGAGAGACAGTCGACCTCACGTTGCAAAGCGCAAGCACGCTCGATCAACTGAAAAGTGCAATGAAGATTACGTCGTTAATGGACGCCTTTCAACCAACCGCGCCGTAGGAAGTCGGATAGTGAGAACCACGCAGGATCCACTCACGTGAATCAAGCGCATAGTGCGATTCAACGATGTTCAGCGCTCCCGGCTGTCAGTGGTCTAGGTGCGCTGCAAGAGCGAACCGATTTTCCGGCTGACCCTCGATTCCGGTCTCGATCGTGAATAGACCGCCTGCCAGGCGGTCACTGGGCGGCGCCTCGATGGACGCGGTGGTTATGTACAGCATCTTGCGGTCAGGACCACCAAAAGTGCAGGTCGTGATGTTCTGCACCGGCATGTCTACGATGCGGTCAATATGCCCGTCCGGTGCTACCCGCACAATACATCCACCATAGAAGCGGCAATTCCAAAGATACCCCTGCGCGTCGACGCATGAACCGTCAGGAAATCCCTTGGAGAAGCCTTGCAGGAACGGCCGTCGATTTTCTATAGCACCACTGGCGGGATCGTAGTCGTAAACCCAGATGGTATTTTCCAATGTGTCCCCGAAGTAGAAGCGACGGGCGTCGGGGCTCCAGGCGATCGTATTGGCGATGCCGAGCTCGCAGCACCACTCGGTAATTCTCTGGTCGGGATCCAGGCGATAGAGGACGCCGTCCCGGCCGTCCACGCGTCCAGCGGAGCCGTCAGGATTCACGTTGTTGCGCATCGAGCCCATCCAGAGGGATCCCCGCCCATCAGCACGTGCGTCGTTCAGGCGAACCTTTGGCCACTGCGCAAGCCGGTAGAGTGGCCCACTGCGGTGATCCGAATGGGGCTGCCACAAAATAACCTGCGAGCCGAGGATCACTGCCAGCGTGTCGTCCCGGTCAGTCAACGTCAGAGCCGTAACAGGCTCTTCGAATAGCCAAGTTCGGACGCATTTGTCAGCCGGAGTATAGCGATGGATTAGAAAACGGTTGATGTCGGTCCAATACGCAGCCGAATGACCTGCGTGCCACACGACCCCTTCTCCACACACATCTCCTGTTGGTGCGACGCAGATTGGCTCGGAAATCATTGGACACCGATTCCTGCGAGCAGGCCACCATCCACGAGGTAGTCGCTACCCGTACAGAATCCCGCTTTGTCTGAGGCGAGGAAAGCTGCGAGTTCAGCGACTTCTTCTGGAGTACCGATGCGACCGAGTGGATGAGCTTCGCCAAAGCGCTGGAATACCTTCTCTACGGGCAGGCCTTGGCCGAAGTTCGCCGCCGAGCGCGCGAGCATAGGCGTGCGAATCGAACCGGGGCTGATAGAGTTGACCCTAATGTTGTCGGAAGCGTGATCGAGCGCTAGGGCTCGAGTCAAACTGTGAATTGCTCCCTTGGAAGCGGCATATGCTGCCACGCCGCGTTGACACGCGTGGCCCTGAACCGAGGCGATGTTGATGATCGACCCGCCACCCCGCTTCTTCATTTCCGGGATACCCGACCGAGCCAGCAGATAGATGCTGGCGACATTGACAAGCATGCATTGATTCCAGGTATCGAAATCTGTTTCAAGGACAGTTCCGAAGGGATGAATGCCGGCCGCATTGACAATGATGTCGAGACCTCCCAATGCGCTCACGACCTTGCCAACCGCCGAGCGCACCTCGTCACGTTTGGCAACGTCACACTTCTCGACGCGCAAGGCGAGGCCAAGCTTGGTCGCCTCTTTTGCCAAATCCTCATTGCCAGCCGGCTCAATGCCGCACGCCAGTACCGAGGCGCCGCCTTCAGCGAATCGCTTCGCCACCGCTCGCCCAATTCCCGTGGTACCCGTGACCAAGGCAACTTTTCCTGAGAATTCCTTCATGCAGGTTCGATCCTCCTGCTCATAGGCGCTAGCGTGCCGCGCGAATCCGATTGGCACTCCCAGCACTGACGGCCCTTATAACACAGGGCTGTTCAGGCCGACCACGACGGACCATGTGTAGTCTCGGCGTGCTCGAGCAGCTTCGGCCGAAACCTCACTTCGGCCCTCGGGGCCAGGGTCTGCATTGTTGACTGCGCATTGAGATCACTTACACGCGTGCAGTCGGAGCGATCTTCCCTTGTTATACTCCTCACCATCAGCACGCGGCCATCAGGTCTCCTACAGGAGTCTCGCATGATCGGCGGTAGGCTTACGATCATTCTTCTAGCCACTTCACTCTTGTCCTGCGAAGCCGGATTTTCCCAGACAAGCGCCACCCCAGCCAATCCAACCGACCCACAATTTCGCAATATTCACGTGGATGCAACGAAGGTACGGGGAACGATTCGGTCCTACCAGGGGGTCAATGGCGTCCCGACTCCGATCATGGAAGGTCTCCCGAATCTTGTGCGCCAGTATAAGGAGCTGCGAATCGATGTAATCCGGACGCATGACACGATGGGACCGACAGACATTTCAGCCCGCTTCTCACCAGATAATCCATTGCTTGCCTGGTTGGTTCCGAATTCAGCGCAGCGTTTGAAATTGGTACAGAGCGCCAACGAGGCAGCGATCTTTCCGGACTGGAGCGCGGATCCGGAACGCCCAGGGAGCTACAACTTCGGTCCCAGCGACCAAGTCATTCAGGGGATTCGAGACACCGGAGCTCAGGTCTTCTATCGCATTGGCCGGAGCTGGGGAGCGGATTACACGCCACTCCCGGATCTGGATAAGTTTGCCGCCGTCGTAAAGCATGTTGCCATGCACTACGACCAAGGCTGGGCGAAAGGTTTCCACGACGCGGTGCACTACTGGGAGTTTTGGAACGAAGAAGATATTCCCTACTTCTGGACCGAAACCCCTGAGACCTTTTACGAGCTATATGAAAAGACGGCGAAAGCGCTAAAGTCGGTGGATCCAACGATGAGGGTCGGCGCCGATGCCAAGGCTTTTGCCTATGGGAGTGGTCCATATCGTGAAGACCTGCTGCGATATTGCGTCGAGCACAAGGTGCCGTTGGATTTTTACTCCTGGCATCACTACACGATTTCTTCGGCCGACCCCTACGACTTCACTCGGATTGGAGCCGAAATCCGAAAGATCTTAAACGATAACGGCTTTGCTAAGGCGGAAAGCATTCTCAGCGAATGGAATCTCACACCAGACTTCACAGATCCCGAGAAACCACGACTGCAAGGAATCGAGAATGCTGCATTCATCGGCGATGTGCTGATATACCTGCAGGACTCAGCGGTAGACATGGCACAGTTTTACCGTGCCGACGCGGCTTGGATGGGTCTGTTTGATTTACATGGCGACTATTTCAAGACCGCCTATGCATTTCTCGCCGGCGGGAAGATGCTCTCGACGCCACAGAGGCTCGAACTGAGGGGGGCGGACACGATCGGGCTGGCCGCGCTGGCCGGCCGCTCGGGCGATGGCAACACTGTGCAGATCCTGATCAGCAATTACGAGATCCCGGCTTATCACCCGCGTGACATGCATCCGCCGGAGGGCGCGTTGCCGAAGAATACCGCCGTCAGCGACTTCCCTAAGGTGAAATCGCTTCCTCCTCGGACCGACATTCAGTATAAGAACAATCGCGGATTCCATCTCGCGGTGGAAGGCTTGCCATGGGGAAAGGCTGCATTCACCGTACACCGCTATCGGTTGACGGCTCAAGAAGCGCTGGCCATGCAAGAGTCCACAGGGAGTGGCGGCAGATTCGACCTCACGGATG
>JBLNFC010000117.1:0-3184 GCA_050263355.1 Acidobacteriota bacterium | reverse complement strand
CGGAACCTATTGCTCACATGTCCGTTCGTGAAGAACGCGGGATTCGGGCCGGCGGATTCGGAATCCTGATGACCAAGGCCGCTGCCGACGAACTTCTATATAACGAAGCGCAGAACGAGGTCATGTTCGTAAAGTATTTTGATAACGCACAAGCCATGCCGGCGAAGAAAGCGGGGTGAATCCATCGTACTGGCGGCTTGTGGAATTGATGTCCTACGAGTAGATCTGGCAGAAGGAGGTCAGGCGGCTGGATGACGGGCAAATCGGAAGTTATTCTGACCATAAGTCGGCTTCGAGGACGTCACTGTTGATGTCCCCGAACCCCGTTTCTGATAACTTCGGAGAACCCACCGTTCACGTACGAACCACCGCCTCAGCGGAGGAGGTCGTTGACCCGTCCTCCGTCCGGTCCTAACATTCCCGACAATGGGTATTCCCTCCCAACTCGTCGGACAGACCATCTCCCATTATCGGATTATCGAAAAGCTGGGCGGCGGCGGCATGGGTGTCGTGTTCAAGGCAGAGGACATCCGCCTCGGCCGTTTTGTGGCTTTGAAATTCCTTACCGATCAAATTGGCCACGACCGGCAGGTGCTGGAACGCTTCCGGCGTGAAGCTCGCGCCGCCTCCGCCCTGAACCATCCCAACATATGCACGCTGTTCGAAATTGCGGAAGAGAATGCACGTCCTTTTCTGGTAATGGAGTACCTGGAAGGCCAAACGCTCCGGCAATTGATTGGTGCGCGGCCCATGGATCTGGAGCATCTGTTACGACTCGGAGTCGAAGTTGCCGATGGCCTCGATGCCGCCCATGCGCAGGGCATCATTCACCGTGACATCAAGAGCGGCAACATATTTGTCACGAAGCGCGGGCACGCCAAAATTCTGGATTTCGGCTTGGTCAAACTCGTTATGGGCGACGAGCGATTCGTGCGCACACCAGACTCCTCCGATCCCGCAGGAACCGTGGCCATGGAGCATCTCACGAGTCCTGGCGGCGCGGTCGGTACTGTCGCTTACATGTCCCCCGAGCAGATCCGCGGGAAAGAAGTGGACGCACGCACCGATCTTTTCTCCTTCGGTGTGGTTCTCTACGAGATGGCAACTGGAGTCCTGCCGTTTCGTGGGGAAACTTCCGGGGTCATCTATGGCTCGATTCTGAATCGCCCGCCGATTCCCCCTCTGCGAATTAATCCCGACCTGCCCCCACAGCTGGTTGAGGTCATCGGCAAGGCCATGGAGAAGAATCCCGACCTGCGCTACCAACACGCCTCCGAGATTCGCGCCGACCTGCGACGTTTGACGCGGGAGACAGAATCGCGGCTGAGCACGATCATGGTTGGTGAAGAAACTGAATCGGTTTTCCCGCCGGTGGTCATCACTGAGCCTCCGAGTCGATGGTCGGGCTTTTCGAAAATCTTTCAACCAAAAGGAAGATTTTCTCTATGGAAGGTGGCGTCACTAATCGCAGTCATCTGTGTACTGCTGGCCGCGGTGATCTTTCTCACTTCTTCGCCATCCCCGCCGCGAGTGACGGCTTCTATTCAGATTACGAATGATGGTTTTTCAAAGCGCTCCCTCGTGACCGACGGCGCCCGATTGTACTTTTCAGAGTACGTTGGCGGGCACTCGGTATTGATGCAGGCCTCGGCTGCGGGAGGAGAGACCGCTCCGCTGCCCAGCACCTTGGCGAGCGCCGATATCTACGATATAGCGCCCAACCGCTCCGAGCTTCTGGTAAGAACCGGTGAACAATCAGCAGAGCCGGAATCGCCCCTCTGGGTTCTGCCGCTGCCAGCGGGGTCGCCTCGCCGGCTGGGTGACATCCTGGCGCATGCTGCGGCTTGGACGCCGGACGGTCGCAACATTGTCTACAGCAACGGTTCAACCTTGTACCTCTGTAAGGCCGACGGGACTGATTGTCGCAAGTTGCTGAACGTGTCCGGTGTGCCGTTTGATCTCAGGTTCTCGCCGGATGGAAGGCGATTGCGGTTCAGCGTGCAGGACCCGCGTCAGCACACATCGGCGCTTTGGGAGGCGGCGGGCGACGGCCGGGATCTCCATCCTGTGCTGCCGGGTTGGAATACACCGGCCGCGGAATCAGCGGGAATCTGGAGCCAGGATGGAACCTTTTTCTTCTACCAATCGAGCCGCGATTCCGCCCAGGACATTTGGGCAATTCGGGAGAAAAATTCGCTGCTGCGCAGAAGCAGTAGTGCCCCAATCCAGCTCACCGCGGGCCCGTTCCTGTTTGAGAATCCCGTGCCTGACCGGCAGGATGGGCGCCTCTTCGTTATCGGGCAACAGCGGCGTTTTGAGCTAGTCCGGTATAGCGGCAAGTCTCAGCAGTTCTCGACTTATCTTCCCGGTGTTTCAGCAGGCGAGGCGGAGATTTCGCCGGATGGCCAATGGATCACTTACGTGGAGCACCCCGGACTGACACTCTGGCGAAGCAAGCTGAATGGGAGTGATCGCGCTCAACTCACGTTTGCTCCGATGAAGGCGCACCTGCCGCGTTGGTCCCCGGACGGTACACGTATTGCCTTCATGGCGTCCCAGCCCGGCAAACCGTGGAAAATCTTAGTCGTTGGTGCACAGGGTGGCACGCCACAAGAAATCTCCTCGGATAAGGTGAACCAGGGCGATCCGACCTGGACAGCGGATGCCAATTCCGTCGTGTTTGCAGACATGCCATGGCTCGAATATGGAAGAGCTTCCAGCCCGAACATCCATGTGGTGGATCTGAGGACCTCGACGCGCTCCGACGTGCCTGGTTCGGAGCATTTGTTCAGCCCGCGTTGCTCCCCCGACGGCCGATTTATCGCCGCGATGTCGGAGGACTCAAAACAGCTCATGATTTATGAGTGGAAAACCAATAAGTGGTCCAAGTTAGCCGATGGCTTCTTTGCGTTTCAGAATTGGTCGCGCGACGCAAAGCGTTTGTATGCTGAACAATACACCGGCAAGGAGGACGATTTCGTTAGTATCAGCGTCCCGGATGGCAAGGTCGTACGCCTGTTCAGTATCCAAGAAGTTCTACGAGGTTTCGATCCCTTCGAATCTTGGGTGGGCTTGGCAGATGCCGAGCCGCTCCTGATGCGCGATAGGAGCACCCAGGAGATCTACGCACTCGAACTGCAGTTTCCATAATCCATATATGGACCATTGGCACTTTCTGTCGATT
>JBLNFC010000116.1:0-4503 GCA_050263355.1 Acidobacteriota bacterium | reverse complement strand
CGGTTGGATAGCTCCACAATTTTGCACCTGTCCTCGCACTTAGCGCATAGAGATTGAAGTCCTCAGAGCCCACATACACCACTCCATTGGCCACGGCGGGTGAGGAGATGACGGGGGCGCTGGTTCGGAGGCTCCACAATTTCAGACCCGTGCTCGCATCTAGGGCGTAAACTCTCCCATCATCGGAGCCCACATACACGATCCCATTGGCCACGGCAGGCGAGGACTCAACGGCCTTGCCGGTCCGGAAGCTCCATAATTTCGTACCCGTGTGCGCATTTAGGGCATAAACATTCGCATCGTCGGAGCCCACATACACCACTCCGTTAGCCACGGCGGGTGAGGAGTGGACGGCCGCGCCGGTTGGATAGCTCCACAATTTTGCACCTGTCCTCGCACTTAGCGCATAGAGATTGAAATCCTCGGAGCCCACATACACCACTCCGTTAGCCACGGCGGGTGAGGAGATGACGGCGCCGTTGGTCGGGAAGCTCCACAGTTCTTCTCCTGTCTTTGCATTCAGGGCATAAACCTGCCCATCTGTAAACACATTGCCCCAATTCTCATCAAAGAAATTTCCTACGGAGCCCACATACACCACCCCATTGGCTACGGTGGGTGAGGACTCGATGTAGGCGCTGAAGTCTTCGGGTGTCCGGGCCAGGAAGTTCCACAGCATCGCACCAGTGCGCGCATCTATTGCAAGAAGGCTACTATAATCGGTCCCTACATAAACTACACCATTGGCCACGGCGGGTGAGGAGTGGACCTCACTTCCTTCGTTAGTGCCCCAGGAGATCCAAAGGTTCGCACCTGTGCTCGCATCTAAGGCATAAAGGACCAGACCTCCCCTGACATAAACCACCCCATTGGCCACAGCGGGGGAAGACAAGTTTCGGGAATAGTTGAAGAAGCTCCAATGCAGATCGATTGATCCGACGTTAAAAGGGTTCAGTACATTCTCGTAGCCGTTAAATCTCTTGTTGTCGGGTGTGAATCCGCGCCGTTCCCAATTCGTTCGTACCACAAACGATTTCTGGGCCGTGAGTCCTGAAGCCCGGACGACTGCCGTCACCCAATGGGTTCCCGGTCGAGCCTTCGCGGGCACCTGCAATGGAATATTCGAGAACGTACCAGTTGCACTACTCACCACCAAAACCAAATCAGTGGTGTCGAAATAGAGGTCAATGAAACGGCTGGCTGGAAAACCAGACAGCCTGAAGAATTGGGCAATATCGGCTGGGTTATAGATCGCAAGGATCGGACGATCACACAGATGGAAGAGACGTGGAGCACGCTAATTCTTCCGATGGGCGAGAGTGCTTTTGCCCAGGAGCCACTTGTTTGCCTGCTCGAAGAGGACTATTCGCATTTCAATGCTCGATACGCGTTCACCGAAGCGACGGCGGACCCCCGAATGATAGGGCATATGCAGTGGTTGAGATCGGCAGTGGGAAAACCCCCGCTAGGAACGAATGCCAAGTTTACTGATGCGAATCGGCTTCTGAGCGAACAACTGGTATTCGAGGATTCGCGCAATTGCTTGGGTCTTCAGCTAGCTGACATGCTAGCGTCTGTCCTCTGTCGTGCACTCAATGATCGACTCCAGATATCGGGCTGGAAGGATTTCGGTGGTTTGCTGGTTCGTCGACGCGAGCCGGGAACTGGATTCATTCAACTCGGAGTTGGAGGCGACGTTCCCATGCCGAGTCACGCTGCAAAAGTCTGCCGAGTACTTCATGCCAAAGCGAAGGCCATGCTTCGTTAAGCGAAACTGTGACTGAGGTCATCCCGATTCCGGGGTGATATTTGGCCAACGGCTGATCCTCGCAACCCCCTTGAGATTTGGGCATTCTAAGGAACCCTGTCTCAACACTGTCCTGATTCCTGGCGAAGAGGCGATTGCGACACACCGGAACTGACATCCGGGTTAAAGAGTATAGCCGCCTGATTGCGACAATTACTCCACGGTCTGTGTTCAAGGCGGGTGGCCATTCAAGCCTGATTTTGGCTTGAATGGGGATGTGCACACGTCCGAGCTTCGTACTCGCCGGAGTGCCACCGATGCACACTTTTTGAGCGTAACCGGGATTTTTCGCCCTTCTCATAGCAGTTCTTCCATGCACGACCAAGGTCAGTCCTTAGAGACTCATATTGGTAGTTTTGACAGGTTTGCTGCCCAGGGCGGTCGGCTAGCCTGAGAGCAAATCCGCGAAGTAAGGAACATTGACGATGAAGATAAAGACAATTCTGCTGTTAGCTGTTGGTGGTTTTTTTCTCACACCCGTACTCTCCTTTGCGCAACAGAACTTTGAAATCGGCGGCTACGTTGGGGGGCAAATCAATGGCGGGGTGGATCTCTCAACTACCCTGTTTCATCGCATCGAAGTTCAGAACGGAACCAACTATGGCATCACAGCAGGTTATCTGCTTGGCGAGCACGCCGGCGTCGAGTTTCAATGGAACCACAACAATGCCGACACCACAGCCCAACCCATAAGCGGCGGTACCAGCCCCACACTGTTCAGTCTCTCGCAGAACCAATACATGGGAAATTTCCTCTTTCACGCGACCGGCCGAGAGTCGAAGGTGAGGCCCTTCCTCTTACTTGGCCTCGGAGCAAACTCCCTTTCTGCGGACCGGAGCGGCGTCCAAGGGTCGACCCGCTTTACTTTTGCGATTGGTGCTGGCGCAAAATACAACATGGGTAAACATTTTGGGCTTCGGGGCCAGTTCAGATATGCTCCAACCTATCTCACGACGACGAGCAATGGTGGATACTGGTGCGACCCATTCTGGGGAGGGTGCTGGGTAACGGGGAACTCCCACTATCTCAACGAATTCGATATTACTGGGGGTGTCACGCTTCGGTTCTGAAGCACCTCCTGAGCGGCGGATCAAATCTTTTCAATGCAGTTGTCCTGCTCGTAACGGGACCCACGCTGTCAACGTGGTGACCACGCGATAGCACTCATCGACCGGGGGCGGTTTGACAAGGCACTGAGCGCCGCCGCCGGTCAATGCTTCGCGCGCTCGCCGAAATATCGGCACATGCGCCACTCGGTTTCCTGCTCCGGGAAGCACTGCGCCATTTCCACATCAAATCTCTTGACTTCACTCATAGCTATACAGCAATACTGACATATAGCTCACATGCGAAGCGATCCACATCCTCCTAAGTCCCTGTCGCTCAAGATTTTACGTGTAAACCCTTATAACTCTAGGATTTTGGTGCTGTCGTCGCTGCAACTCCATTGTTTTCATAGACCAGAGGGGGAGGGGGTACCCCCGCTGCAGCCGTACTGACAGGCCAGCGCCCCCCGAAGATTGCGATCCCCAATATGGTAGAAGTAGGGTTCGTGGCAATCTTTCTTGGCATCGACGGTGGCGGCACCAAAACCAGCTGCGCCATCGGGGACGAGACTTCGCTTATCGCGAGCGCCACGGCGGGCGGCAGCAACATCATTCGTCTGGGCGAAGAACAGGCGCGCAAAGGCTTGCGCGAGGCCATTGAGAAGGCCTGTGCCGCCGGTAACGTGGCGCCTTCGGCGTTCGAGCGCATCTGCCTCGGCATGGCTGGAGTTGGACGCGCCGAGGTCAGCGAAATCGCGCAACGCATCCTCGCCGAGATCACGTCCAGTCAGGCGCTCGTTGTTGGCGACATGGTAGTCGCGCTGGAAGCCGCATTCGGTGAAGGTCCGGGAGTAATCGCTATCGCCGGCACCGGATCCATCGCGTACGGAAGGAATGCTCACGGCAGAGCGGTCCGGGCCGGAGGCTGGGGTTTCGCCATTTCCGATGAAGGCTCGGGACACTGGATCGGGCGCTCGGCTCTCACGGCCGTAGTGCGCGCGCATGACGAAGGCGGAGGTTCGAATCTCTTCAAAGTAATAAGCCAGGCTTGGGGCATTAGCACCTTGGGCGAACTGGTACGAACAGCAAATTCGACACCGCCGCCCGATTTCGCCGGGTTGTGCGCCCCCATCATCGCTGCGGCGGAAGCAGGGGATGTCTCAGCGCGGACGGTGATAACTCAGGCAGGAGCTGAGTTGGCAGGACTTGCCAAGGTCGTGATCAGCCGCATCTTCGAAGAAGGGTCGGATGTACAAGTGGCCATGGCGGGCGGTGTATTTCGTAATTCCGCTCTCGTACGCCAGGTTTTTTACAATAGTGTTCGATCGGAATATCCGAACGCGGCCGTTCTGCCGACCGTGGTCGAGCCCGTCAAAGGTGCGCTCGAGATTGCCAGGCGCGGACGTGTCAGCAGCTAGGCGGTTTGCTTCCGATCCACAAAATGGCCGACGAACAATCCACAAGCGCTGCGCACGATTCAGTTCGGTTGGAAGCTGCCGTTCAAGCCCAGCCGTTCGAGGCTTTGGAACGCGCAGCCGCTGATCCGACTCTATCGGAAGATCTCGCGCTCTCTCTGCTCAAACATGCGGAGTTGCCGCCGTCGGCCATTGAGCACATCAGTAAGAACGGCACGCTGATGAAGCTGCGGAA
>JBLNFC010000115.1:0-17662 GCA_050263355.1 Acidobacteriota bacterium | reverse complement strand
CTCGGGCTCCGAACTGTGCATAAACGGCAGTGGTGGCCCCACCTGCCTGACGCGTCCGTTTCAGCGCCGTTAGACGGGTCGTTCCACAATGCCAACGCCCGTTCGCTCATATCTGTTCAACCAGACGCAAGTACAGAAATAACCTGAGACACGCGGGCGGAGAGCACCTACGAAAAGTTGTCACGGTTGCTGTCAGGAAGCTTGTAGATCGTGCAAAAAAGGCGGATGTGCTCTCGGTTCGATCAGGCGCGCTTCCCTCCAACATCATGAGATGAGAAGCTTCAATCAGCTACTCACCTGTGGCACGGCGCGTGCTTTCATAATTGCCGAATAAGAGCCCACACCGGGCCGTTTTTCAACTTAGGAGGAGCAGCACAAATGAATAATCTATGTAAAGGCTTCATGACGACCTCGCTCTCGATGGCATTGTTCGTCGGCGGAGCGGTGATGGGTGCGGCCGCACAGGAAGCTCACGAGCACGATGGCGTTGCGCAGCAGAGTTCGCCAGCCGCAACCATGCCGGACAAAGACAATGGTATGCGCCAGGCGCCCGATAAGGACGACCGCGCGATGCAGCAGTCTGATCGTGATCGCGATGCCAAGGCTCAGGATCATGATCGCGACCGCGATGCCATGGGTTCCTCGAAGGAAGGCAACGACCTGACCAAGCAGGAAGTCAAGACTTGGGACAGCTTCCTGGATTCTCATCCGAAGATCGCGGAAGACCTGCAGAAAGATCCGCAGCGGGTAAACGATCCCGGCTTTGTTTCTTCGCATCCGGAGCTGCAGAGCTTCTTGAGCGATCACCCGGGCGTTCGCGAAGAATTGAAAGAGAACCCGTCGAAGGTCATGAATCGCGAGAAGAAATACGAGAAGACTGAAGACAAGAAGTAAGTTCTTAGGGGGATGATCGCCAGGGCCGGTTTCGACCGGCCCTTTTCTTTCTGCTGCCCAGAGTTGTCATCACGGTGAACCCAAGCTGAACTCCGATCCCGCTGATAAAATGAAAGAGCGATGATCCTGCCTTTCGTCCGCGATTTGTTTGCGGACGCCGAACGAGTTCCTGCCTTTACGCGTGCGGCCTCCCATCTGAAAGAGGGCACGGGGCGTATCGCTCTGTCTGGAGTCACCCCAACTGCCAAGGCGGTATTGCTGGTCTTGCTCCGCCGAGCCGCTGAGCGCCGGCTTATCGTGGTGGTTTCGGACAATCGTGCTGCGGACGACTTGGTCCCGGTGCTTCAGGGCTTTGCCGAACTGACCGGAGCAGTCGAACCGGATGCCATTGTTTCCCTGCCGGCGCGGGATGTTCTCCCGTTCCAAAATCTATCACCCCATCCCGAGATCCAGGAAGAACGAGCCGCAGCTCTGTGGCAGATCGCCAGCGGGAAGGCGGCGATCGTGGTCGCGCCCGTAACTTCTACGGCCACCCGGCTGCGATCGCCGGAATACTACACCGACCTGGCTCGAAGTGTGCGGCGCGCGGATACGCTGGATGTCGATGGATTACTTCGGCACTTAAATACGGTTGGGTACAGTTCGTCTGACGTCGTGGAGATGCCAGGCCAGTATGCGGTTCGCGGCGGTATTCTTGACGTCTATTCGCCGGAAGCGGATCGTCCGGTGCGCATCGAGTTCTTCGGCGATGAAGTGGAGTCGATTCGAAAGTTTGATCCGGTAACACAACGCTCGTCCGCCGGTGTGGACGAGGCTCTCCTCTTACCACTGACTGAGACTCCGGTAAGCGAAGAACTGCTCGCAGCCATCCATACGAGGCTTTCTGGAAAGCGGCTCTCCGGTACCGAGGAAGCACTGGAGCAAGCGATTTTGGCGGAGGGCGCCACCGTTTTTCCTGGATGGGAATTCTATGCGCCGGTGGCGGGAGCGGACCGCACGCTGCTGGATCTGCTTCCGGAAGCTTCGGTGATGGTGGACGAACCCGATGCTGTCAAGCGTGAGCTAGATCGCGTGTGGTCGCGTATCGGCGAGGCTCATGAGCGTAGCGGAGTTGGGAATCTGGTGCGCCCAGAAGATCTGTATTTTCCACCCGAACAGTTGCTTGCGAAGCTGGCAAGCCGCACAGGCGCCGACCTGGAGCATCTGGGAATCACCCGTGCCGGAGCTATTGAAGCTGCGGCCTTCCTGTCCCAACCTACACCGCGTTTTCACGGTTCCGTTCCCACGATGTTGGAGGAGGTGCAGAAACTCTCCGCGGAGGGCCAACGCGTGTTGTTCGCCGCAGCGAATATTGGAGAACTGGAACGACTCGCTGACATTTTCACCGAGTACAACGTTCCTTTTCGTTTGGGCAGCCGCACACGCGGAGGCGAGAGCTACGCCGACGAGACCGCGTACTTTTCCGGCGAAGTGTTTACGACCACGCTGGTCAAGGCCTATGTACCTGATGGCGTACTGCTGCCCGAAGCCCACCTGGCCGTGTTCGGGGCTCGTGATCTCTTCGACGAATCGGAAACAGTGGCGGCGCGCCCGCTCCGCCAGAAATCGAAAGTTTCCGCCTTTCTTTCTGACTTCCGTGACTTGCAGGTCGGCGACTACGTAGTGCACGTAGAGCACGGAATCAGCCAGTACCAGGGCTTGAAGGAAATCAATCAAGGCGACGGCCCGGCCGAGTTCATGCTCCTGGAATTCGCTGAGGCCGCAAAACTTTACGTCCCGCTGACTCGTCTCGATCTTGTCCAGAAGTATAGGTCGGCAGAAGGCGCCAAGCCGCCACTCAGTCATTTGGGCACTGCTACCTGGGCCAAGACCAAGGCCCGGGTCAAGAAGGCCATGAAGGACATGGCCGACGAACTGCTGAAGCTCTACGCCGAGCGGCGCATGGCTGAGGGACATGCGTTTCCCACCGACAACCAGTGGCAGAAGGAATTCGAAGACTCGTTTGAATACAACGAGACTGATGATCAGGAGCAGGCCATTGCAGACGTCAAGCGCGACATGGAATCGTCGCTGCCGATGGACCGATTGCTATGCGGCGATGTTGGCTATGGCAAGACAGAAGTAGCCATGCGCGCCGCTTTCAAGGCGGTTGGTGACAACAAGCAGGTGGCCGTGCTCGCCCCGACCACAGTGCTTGCCTTCCAGCATTACGAAACCTTCAAGCAGCGATTCGCAGCGTTTCCTGTCAATATCGAAATGATCAGCCGGTTCCGCTCTGCCAAGGAGCAAAAAGAAATCTTGCAGAAGACTGAAGCGGGCAAGATCGACATACTGATCGGGACGCACCGGATACTTTCTAAGGACATCAAGTTCGCCGAGCTTGGATTGCTGGTCGTCGATGAAGAGCAGCGCTTCGGGGTGCGCCATAAAGAACGTATCAAGCAGATGCGCAAGCAGGTTGATGTCCTGACCATGTCGGCCACTCCTATTCCACGAACCCTGCACATGTCGCTGGTCGGGCTGCGCGATATGAGTGTGATTGAGACGCCGCCCAAGGATCGCATGGCGATTCAGACAGTGGTTGCGGCGTGGGATGAGAAGCTGATCCAGTCAGCCATCGAGCAGGAACTTGAGCGCGGCGGACAGGTTTATTTCGTTCACAACCGTGTGGACACAATATGGGAGATCGCGGCCAAGCTGCAGGCACTTGTCCCACAGGCCCGCGTCACCGTTGGGCACGGACAGATGTCCGAGGGGGAACTGGAGAAGGTGATGTTGAAGTTCATGCATCACGAAGCTGACATCCTGGTTGCCACTACCATCATCGAGAACGGACTCGACATCCCCTTGTGCAATACGATCCTGATTAACCGAGCTGACCGCCTGGGCCTTTCGGAGTTGTACCAGTTGCGCGGCCGGGTTGGGCGTAGCAATCGCCGGGCCTATGCCTACCTGATGCTGCCACCGGAAATTGAGTTAACCCCGATTGCGCGGCGGCGGTTGGCAGCGCTGAAGGAATTTTCAGACCTGGGCGCCGGCTTCAAGATTGCCGCGCTGGATCTCGAACTGCGGGGAGCAGGCAATCTTCTTGGTGGGGAACAGAGCGGTCACATCGACGCCGTGGGTTTCGAACTCTACACCAGCATGCTGGACCACGCGGTGCGCGAGCTTAAGGGCGAGGCTGCTCCCGAAGAAGAAGAAATCCAGCTTAACCTCGGTCTCAATATTCGTATCCCGGCAGACTACATCGCGGAAGAAAACCAGCGACTGCGTATTTACAAGAGAATCGCCGGCGTGGAAAGCGAAGAGAAGCTTGCCGACGTTCGTTCTGAGTTGCAGGACCGCTATGGTGATCCGCCCGCCGCGGTTCGCAACCTCCTCGAATATGCCACATTGAAGTTGGCGTCGGCGCGAGTCGGCGTAATAGGAATCGATCGTAAACGCGATCAGGTGAGCCTGCGTTTTCGAGAGAACGCGAGTATCGATCCTGAGCGGCTGGCGCGGTTCGTTTCCTCGCAGCGCGGCGCGCAGTTCACCCCGGCGGGCGTTTTGAAGTTCAACCTGAAGGCGCTCCGGGCCGACGAAGTTATCGCAAGCTTGCGTAGTCTTTTGGACCAACTCGCGGGATCCGCTGTTGACCCGGTCCGAGCGGACTGATCAATCGCAGGCGTAAAATCATCATTCCGCACTGTAAGTTGCAACACAACAGACCGACGCCCGAGGCCGAATCAGCCTATGAAGATGAAAGTTCGTAAAGCAGTTTTCCCGGCAGCTGGACTGGGAACGCGCTTTTTGCCCGCCACTAAGGCCCAGCCCAAGGAAATGCTACCTCTGGTCGATAAGCCCATCATCCAGTATGGCGTGGAAGAGGCCCTGGCCGCAGGATGCGACCAGATCATCATCATTACCGGCAGAGGCAAGACCGCCATCGAAGACCACTTCGATCACAGCTACGAACTCGAAAAGCTGCTCGAAGAGAAAAAGAAGACCGATCTTCTAAAGATCGTTCGTCAGATCTCGGACATGATTCACGTGGCCTACGTCCGCCAAAAAGAAGCGCTGGGTCTTGGCCACGCCGTACTGATGGCCCGTGAGCTCGTGGGCAACGAGCCCTTTGCCGTTTTACTTGCCGATGACGTGGTCGATGGTGAAGTGCCTTGTCTCAAACAGATGATTGATGTGTTCGACGAGACTCAGTGCTCTGTAATCGCCACACAGATCATCGAAGGCAAGGCGATCTCCGCGTACGGTGTACTCGACGTGAAGCCTGCCGACGGCCGCTTTGGTGGGCGGCTGTACGAGATCGTAAACATGGTGGAGAAACCCAAGCCAGAAGATGCTCCTTCGAACCTGGCCATTATCGGACGGTACGTCTTGACCCCGGCGGTATTCGAAATCCTGAGCGAAACTCAGGCTGGCACCGGTGGCGAACTGCAACTGACCGACGGCATGCGTCAACTTCTGAAGAAGGAGCGAATTTATGCCTATGTATTCGAGGGACGCCGTCACGATACTGGAGACAAGCTCGGCTTTCTAAAGGCCACAGTTGACTTCGCCTTGCAGCGCGATGATCTGGGTGCCGAGTTCCGTGAATATCTCAGAGGATTGAAGCTCTAACAGGGCGCTCTGAAGACTACTTCTCGACGGGACCTACTCCATTGGTCATCAGGAAGTCCATCCATCAGGATCCGCCTAAAGTTGTTTTTAGTTTCCTGGACTTTTCCTCGACGCCTTTAGCCAGTTTCTGCTTGTGGCCTTCCAATTTCGTGGCAATGTCCGCAGTAGAGAGACCAATGATTTGGGCAGCGAGCAGGCCGGCGTTGGTTGCGCCGGGTTTTCCAATGGCTACGGTCGCAACCGGTATACCGGCCGGCATCTGCACGGTCGCAAGGAGAGAATCCATGCCATTCAGTGAAGTGGATGGAATGGGAACTCCGATGACGGGCAGTGTGGTGTGAGCTGCAATCACGCCTGCGAGGTGAGCAGCGCCACCGGCTCCGGCGATAATTACGCGCACGCCCCGTCCCGCCGCATTTTTGGCGTACTCAGCTGTGCGCTCAGGCGAACGGTGCGCCGAGGTAACATCCATTTCATATGGGATCCCGAACTCATCAAGGCTTTTCGCGGCCTCGCGCATGATGTCCAGATCCGAATCGCTTCCCATAACGATGGAAACCAGTACTTTGCTCATCGATCTCCCCTATCCGTCTTGATTATTAGCGGATCACGCCGGCGCCAGGTGAGGCTCATGGCTTATTTCTTTAGTGCCCGTGCCGCAATGTCTTTTCTGTAATGCGCGCCTTCGAATCCAATTACTGAAACGGCTTCATACACGCGCTTTACCGCACTGGCAAGATCAGAAGCCCGAGCAGTTACCCCCAGTACCCGGCCCCCCGATGTGTAGTAGCTGCCGTCTCTGCGCGTGGTGCCGGCGTGAAAGACCTTGATGCCTGGCATCACGGCCGCCTGCTCCAACCCGCCAATCTTTTTCCCTGAATCAAAGGTTCCTGGATATCCGCCGGACGCCATCACTACGCAAACCGATGCGTCGTTAGACCAGCGGAAATCGCCTTCACTGATCCGTCCTTCGATAGATGCTTCAATCGCCTCGACGAGATCGCTTTCCAGCCGCATCAGAATTGGCTGAGTCTCGGGATCGCCGAAGCGGCAGTTGAATTCCAGCACCATCGGTCCGCGGGCCGTCATCATCAGGCCGCAATACAAAACGCCCTTGAACTCGTTACCTTCGGCCTTCATGCCCGCCACGACCGGGCGGGCAATGTGATTCACCAGCCAGTCGCGCATTTTATCGTCGATGATCGCCGGAGAAGAGTAGGCACCCATGCCGCCGGTGTTCGGCCCGGTATCACCGTCGTCGAGACGCTTGTGATCCTGGGCCGCAACCAGAGGGGCTACGCGCTCTCCGTCGCTGAACACGAGGAAGGAGAGTTCGTCGCCTTGCAGGCATTCCTCCAGGATGACGCGCGCGCCCGCCTGACCGAGCATCTTGCCGCTTAGCATTTCTCCAGCGACTGCAATCGCCTCGTCTTTTGTCTTGGCAATCACCACACCCTTTCCCGCCGCAAGCCCGTCAGCCTTGACCACGACGGGAGTGTGGAAGTGCCCGAGCGCATCTCGAAGTTCTTCCGGTGAATTGCAGATAGCGTAAGGCGCCGTGGGAATGTGATGGCGTTGTAGGAATTGCTTGGCGAAGCTCTTGCTGGCTTCCAACTGCGCCGCCGCTTGGCTGGGACCGAAAATCCGCCAGCCGCGACGGTTGAACTCGTCCACTACGCCGAGGGTGAGCGGCAACTCGGGCCCAATTACGGTAAGGTCGGGTTGGAGCTGTGCCGCGACCGAAATCAGCGATGGCAGGCTTTTGATATCCGCAGCAACGCATTCAGCTTCTTCGCAGATGCCGCCGTTTCCCGGTGCGCAATAAACGTGTGAGACGCGCGGAGATTGGCGCAGTTTCCAGACCAGGGCATGCTCGCGCCCGCCACTTCCGATCACCAGAACTTTCATGCGCTTGAGACAGACAAGGTTATTGGGCAGAGAACAGATATGTCAAACTAGCCCTCCGGACATGGTTGCGGAGGATGGAGCTCTGTTCAGCGAGTGCACGCCACTTCCCTTATTGCCCGGGAACTGCGATTCTGTCCTACACGCTTTAACATTAGGATCAACGGCGCGCGAAGCCGCGATGCTAAAGCACCAGCGCCACCCATGAGTAGAACAGATCAAGATCGCGATCTCTATCCCGCCCCGGATTCTTCCGCGGGTGCAAGCCTTCCTGCAGGTTCCCGTTCCTTGGAAGGTGTTCACGGCACGGTCGAGGTTCCGCAACATGGCGCGGGTTTTTGGGAACAGTGGCGCGCATTCGTAGGTCCCGCGATTCTGGTCAGTGTTGGCTACATGGATCCCGGCAACTGGGGAACCGACCTGCAAGCCGGCGCGCACTTTAAGTACGCCCTTCTGTGGGTTGTCGGCCTGGCCAGCGTCATGGCGATTTTCATGCAAGTGATGTCTGCCCGATTGGGAGTGGTAACCGGGAAAGACCTGGCTCAATGCTGTCGGGACTGGTACCCCGGTTGGACACGTTGGCCTAATTGGCTGATGAGCGAAGTGGCGATCGCGGCCTGCGATTTAGCGGAGGTATTAGGCAGCGCTGTCGCGCTCAATTTGCTGTTCCATATCCCATTGCTCTGGGCCGTCGTCATCACTGCACTAGATGTGCTGCTGCTCCTCAGTCTCCAGAGCCTTGGGATGCGAGCCATTGAGGCAGTGGTGCTGCTGTTCGTTGCCACCATTGCCGCTTGCTACTTCATTGAAATTTTCGTTCTTCCTCAGACGCGGCCAAGCTTCCTGGAGATGGGAAACGCGCTGTTAACTCCGAGGCTCAATCACCCCGGCATGTGGTACATCGCCATTGGCATCATGGGAGCCACCGTGATGCCCCACAACCTGTATCTCCATTCCGCTCTCGTCCAAAGCCGAAAACTGCAAAAGGACACGTCGTCTATTCGGAGCGCCATCCGCTTCAATACCATCGATTCGGTTGTCGCCCTGAGTGTCGCCTTCTGCGTGAACGCGGCTATCTTGGTGTTGGCGGCTACGGTATTTTTTGGCAAGCAGAGCATCACCGTCCCGGGAGGAGCAGTTGTCCAATTCGGCCCCGATAGCGACTGGATCCGAGTGGCTTACTTGACGCTGGCGCCGCTGCTCGGGACAGCGCTCGCCAGCACGCTTTTCGCCGTTGCCCTTTTAGCCAGCGGGCAAAGTAGCACGATCACGGGTACGCTCGCCGGGCAAGTCGTCATGGAGGGCTTCATGCACTGGCGGATCAGACCGTGGGTGCGGCGGCTCATCACTCGCACTTTGGCGATCGTGCCGGCAATTCTGATCATCGGCATTCGAGGTGAGGGCAGCGTTACCGATCTGCTGACACTCAGTCAGGTCGTGCTCGCCCTGCAGTTACCGTTCGCCATGTTTCCTCTCTTGCACTTCACCAGTTCACGAAAAAGAATGGGCGCATGGAAGAATGGCGGGTTCCTGCTGGCTGCCGGTTGGACAAGTGCTATTCTGATCACCTGCATGGATCTCTATGGCCTGCCCGAATCCATAAAAGCTGCATGGCAGGTGATCACCGGCGGTTAGCGTAGTGTTCAGAGAGAACACCATGTACGAAACAATTTTGGTGACGCTGGACGGCACTGCCACCGACCGTGCCATCATTGATCACATAAAACAGCTCGCTAAATTGGCCCATAGCCGCTTGGTGCTTCTCCATGTGGCCGATGGTTGGGCGGCCAGGACCTACGGCCAGGACGCCGTCAGCCGCGAAATCGTCGAAGACACTGAATACTTACGCAAGATTCAAGAGGAATTTCAGGCCTCAGGTGTTCCTGCCGAAACCGAATTGGCCTATGGCGAGCCGGTTGAGCAAATCATCAACTGGGTCGAACAAAAGGGCTGCGACCTGGTCGCAATGAGCACCCACGGCCATCGTTTCCTGGGTGACATGTTTCTGGGATCGACCGCCAGTCGCGTACAACACAGCATAGATGCACCGGTACTGCTGGTTCGCGCCAAACGTTCTGGCGAATGATTCCAGCAGCACTACGAAATCCTCTTCGGAACGACTAAACTAATTAATATGAACAGCTTTGAGACCCGCTCGACGCTCCGTGTTGGCAGCAAGGATTACGAGATCTATCGGCTGGACGCCCTCGACCGGCGAGGCATTGCGACTAAGCACCTGCCCTATTCGCTGCGCATCCTTCTTGAAAACCTGCTGCGCACGGAAGATGGACGAAATGTCCGTAAGGAAGACATCCGGGCTCTCGCCTCATGGAACAGCAGCAGTAAGCCGGATAAAGAGATTGCTTTTACGCCGAGTCGTGTGTTGCTGCAGGATTTCACTGGGGTTCCTGCCGTAGTCGATCTCGCCGCCATGCGCGACGCCATGCGGCGCCTGGGCGGTGATCCTGGTCTCATCAATCCTCTGCAACCGGCCGAACTGGTGATCGATCACTCGGTGCAGGTCGATGAGTTCGGTTCAGCCCAGGCGCTAGGTCTCAATGCCGAACTCGAATTCCTGCGCAACAAGGAACGTTACGCTTTTTTGCGATGGGGACAGACCGGATTTCGCAATCTGGCCATTGTTCCGCCCGATACCGGCATCGTTCACCAGGTCAACTTGGAGTACTTAGCCCGTGTTGTCTTTGTCCAGGAATCAGACGGCAAAAGAGCCGCATATCCTGACACGCTCGTGGGCACGGACTCGCACACCACGATGATCAATGGACTTGGTGTGCTGGGCTGGGGAGTCGGGGGAATCGAGGCGGAGGCCGCCATGTTGGGTCAGCCTGTCTCGATGCTGATCCCGCTGGTCGTGGGCGTGAAGCTGAAAGGAAAGCTCCGCGAAGGCGCGACTGCTACCGATCTGGTTCTTACGATTACCGAGATGCTGCGGAAGCACGGGGTGGTCGGAAAATTCGTTGAATACTACGGGCCCGGTCTGCGCGACCTGCCGCTGGCGGATCGCGCGACCATCGCGAACATGTCGCCCGAATACGGGGCTACCTGCGGTATTTTCCCCGTGGACGTGGAGAGCTTGCGCTATCTGCGCCTGAGTGGCCGCTCTGACGAGCAGATTGCGCTCGTCGAAGCCTACTGCCGCGAGCAAGGCCTCTTTCACGACGAAAACACTCCCGAGGCGGAGTACTCTGAGCTGCTGACCCTTGATCTTGGAACTGTAGAGTCAAGCCTTGCCGGACCGAAGCGTCCGCAGGATCGCGTCTCACTGTCGCAAGCAGGTCAATCGTTCCAATCTGCCCTGCCGTCGCTGATCAAGCCCAAGGCTGGGGCAAAGGCAAATACGACTACTATGTCTTCCCCCAATGAGAAACGCTGGGAGGGTGAAGGTGGAAACCCGGCTGCAATCGGTGTCGAGGATCAAAACGTTCATGAGCACGTTCCGACGGATGTTAAGAGCGCGTTGAACCACGGTAGCGTGGTGATCGCAGCCATAACCAGTTGCACCAACACTTCGAATCCATCGGTCATGGTCGCGGCGGGACTTCTTGCCAAGAAGGCAGTCGAACACGGCCTCTCTGTTCCACCATGGGTTAAGACCTCACTCGCCCCCGGATCGAAGGTCGTTCGCGATTACCTTGAGCGCGCCGGGCTCACGCCTTATCTTGAGAAATTGAAGTTTCACATCGTTGGTTACGGATGCACAACCTGCATCGGCAACTCAGGGCCTCTGCCGACCGAAGTCTCCGAAGCCATTGATGAGAAGAATCTGGTCGTGGCCTCGGTGTTGTCGGGAAACCGGAACTTTGAGGGCCGGATCAACTCGGAAGTGCGCGCGAATTACTTGATGTCGCCTCCGCTGGTGGTTGCATTCGCGCTCGCCGGACGTATTGATGTGGACATGCGCAAAGACCCGATCGGTAAGGGAAATGATGGCAAGCCGGTCTTCCTTGCGGATCTCTGGCCTTCGCAAGAGGAAGTGGAGCAGACCATCCAGAAGTCCATCGACTCGAAGATGTTTCGCAAGAGCTATGGCGAGGTATTCGCCGGAGACGAGCACTGGCGCTCATTGGCAATTCCCCAAGGCGAGACTTACGCATGGGAGAAAGATTCGACGTACATCCGGCGCGCGCCTTACTTCGACGATATGCGGCTCGCTGCCTCTGATGTAGACGATATTACGGGCGCCCGCGTCTTGGCGGTTCTGGGCGACAGCGTCACTACCGACCACATTTCTCCCGCTGGATCAATCAAGAAGGATAGTCCCGCGGGTAAATACTTGATCGAAAAGGGCGTGAAACCGGCCGATTTCAATTCCTACGGGTCACGCCGCGGCAACCACGAGGTCATGGTGCGCGGCACTTTCGCCAATGTGCGTCTTCGCAACAAGATGGTTCCTAACTTGGAGGGTGGATTCACCCGTCATTTGCCGGATGGGGCAGAGATGTCCATCTATGACGCCTCGGCGAAATATATTGCCGAAGGCGTCCCCTTGGTCATTATCGCGGGCAAGGAATACGGGTCTGGTTCATCTCGCGATTGGGCAGCCAAGGGACCGCGACTGCTTGGAGTGCGCGCCGTTATAGCGGACAGTTACGAGCGCATACACCGCTCCAACCTGGTTGGAATGGGTATTCTGCCGCTGCAGTTTCTTCCCGGTGAGAATGCTGAAACACTCAAGCTCACCGGGGAAGAAGTGTTCGAGATAAGCGGAGTGCAAAGCCTAGTCGAGAAATTCACTGCCGGCCGGCAGATCACTGTTCGAGCCACGGTCAATGGCAAAACCACTGAGTTCAAAGCGCTGGTGAGAATAGACACTCCCCAGGAAGCTCTCTATTACGCGAACGGCGGAATTTTGCAGTTCGTTTTGCGTCAGTTGCTGGCTGGAAAGCCCGACCCAGTGCACGCCTAGACCAAGGACGTAACCCGATGAAGCAAACTGTGCACGTGCTGGTGTTCGACGGCTTGGCTGACTGGGAGCCTGCGCATGCTCTGTGCGAGCTGCGCCGTTCCGGCAAATTTGACGTGCGCAGCGTCGGATTCTCGCCTCGGCCGGTCATAACCATGGCAGGACTGAAAGTCGCTCCCGACCTCTCTATCGATGAACTTAAGCCTCAAGACTCTGCCCTGTTGCTGCTGCCGGGCGGAGACATGTGGCAGGAAAAGAGTCAGCCGGCGGTGGAATTGCTCCTCCACCGATTCCATGAGGCACAGGTTCCGATTGCCGCGATTTGTGCGGCTACGTTGGAGATAGCGCGTGCCGGGTTAAGTCGCGGCCGTCGGCACACCAGCAACGCACTTTCGTACTTGAAGTCTATGGTTCCGGATTACCGGGACGAGGCCTTCTACGTGGATGACCTCGCGGTTTCGGACGACGGAGTCATTACGGCCAGTGGCTTAGGAAACGTGGAATTCGCGCGTGAAATATTCCGGCTCTTGAAAATCTATGATGAGAACGACCTTCGCACCTGGTACGACATGTTCAAACGTGGTCTGATGCCGGCCGGCATGGCATAGGCTCTCTCCACGATCGCCAGTTGCGGCTCCAATCGCCCCGTGAGCCCAACTCCCTCGCTCGACATCACGAATTCAGGGGTATAGTTAACGGGGGCGAATCGCATATGCCACAGTGGGCCTGGTTCATCATCTTCATCGTCGCGTGGGTGTTCCTTACGCAGTGGCTGCTTCCGAAATTGGGGGTTCCGACCTGACGAACGGGGAGCTCCGCCGAGTTTCGACGGAAAGAACAAGAGCCGATCCCGCAAGATCGGCCCGGCACACGTAAATAGATTGATCTAGTTCGCGGGTGGGGCGGGCGCTTCCGGGGCAATCGGCCCGCTAGCCTTGCCTTGCATACACTTTCCAGCTCCGCAGCAAGTCATACCATGATCGTCGCCCTTGTTGTCGTGGCTCATCATGCCGGCACAACAGCCGGACCCACCTTCGTGATGCATGGCCATGCCCGGCCCATGTTCTGCAGGAGGCATCATCTTTTGCATGCCTTCCATGTGGCCCGCCATGGTCTCCCAGAGTTCGAGATCAGCTTGTAGCGCCTGCTTGGCGGCTGGATCTTTTACCTTCGCCAACTTGGTCCTCATATCCGCAATCTTCGCCCGCATAGAGTCGAGCTGCCCCTTCATTTCTTGCATGTGGTGCTGCATCATCTCCTGAGGCATAGCGTGATCCATGGGAGCGGCCTGAGCTGCGGACGGTGGGGCGGGTGCGCTTTGGCCAGAGGGTGCTTGTGCGCAAACCAGCGAAGAACCAGCAAGCAGGACGATTACTGCCGAAAGAATTCTCATGAAATGTTCTCCTTGTGAATGAATCGAGTCTAGCGTGGCAACGAACAAGTGAAAGTGATCTGCGTCACAAGCGGCTGCCAAATGCAGCTCTCACGCGGCTGTTATAATCAGAGATTGACCTCATGAGCAAGAAGCGCCTGATACGCTCCACCACAGTTCTAAGTGTTCGCCGCAATGGCCAGGTGGTACTGGCCGGCGATGGCCAAGTCACTCTGGGCGAGTCAGTTATCAAACACACAGCGAAAAAGATCCGGCGTCTTTACCAGGACAAGATCCTGGCGGGGTTCGCCGGTTCCACGGCTGATGCATTTTCATTATTCAGTCGCTTCGAATCTAAGCTTGAGCAGTATCACGGCAATCTGGGCCGGGCAGCCGTCGAACTTGCCAAAGATTGGCGTACAGACAAGTTTTTGCGCCATCTGGAGGCCCTGCTTCTGGTTTCCGACAGGGAACAAACGTTTCTACTCAGTGGTCAGGGAGACGTGATTGAGCCGGATGGCGGTATTGCCGCGATCGGCAGCGGCGGACCATTCGCGCAGGCGGCAGCACAAGCTCTTGCCGAGCATACTCAACTGTCAGCGCGGCAGATTGCTGAAGAGGCAATGAAGATTGCCGGGAAGATGTGCATCTATACTAATAGCAGCGTTACGGTGGAAGAACTCTGATTGGTTAGTTCATAGCGTTCGTCGTAGCAAGATGAATACGCGCACGTGCCTCGTCGGCGATAGTTCGGCCTTGTTCTAAGGATTAAGAAGCAACGACCAACGACTGCTTTCTTATGGCTATTTATTTACCTGGAACCCTGGAAGAAGAACAGCTCTCATTGGATGAGCTGACGCCGCGCGAAATCGTCGCTGAGCTCGACAAATACGTGGTCGGCCAGAAGGACGCGAAGCGTGCGGTGGCGATAGCCCTGCGCAATCGCATGCGCCGGCAGAAACTCGCGCCCGATCTCGCCGAAGAGATCATGCCCAAGAACATCATCATGATTGGGCCCACCGGCGTGGGCAAAACGGAGATTGCACGGCGCCTCGCCAAGCTGGCCAATTCGCCATTTCTGAAAGTCGAAGCATCAAAATTTACCGAAGTCGGTTATGTGGGCCGCGACGTCGAATCGATGATCCGCGACCTGGTGGAAATCGCGATCGACATGGTTCGCGAAGAGAAGCTTGAGGATGTCTCCGATAAGGCTGAGCTGAACGCCGAAGAGCGCTTGCTCGACATTCTGCTGCCGCCGACCCCATCGTCTCAGCGTCAAACTGATGCGGCGACGGGCGGAGTCGTGATCGACGGTTCTACCGGCATGACAGAGTCGCACTCGCGTACCCGCGAGAAGCTTCGTCAACAATTGCGCGAGGGCAAACTCGACGATCGCATGGTTGAGATTGAAACTCGTGAGAAGTCTTTTCCTGCATTCGAAATCATCTCCAATCAGGGCGTCGAGGAGATGGACATCAATGTCAAAGACATGCTGCCCAACATCTTCGGCCAGCGCAGCAAAAAGCGGAAGATGAAGGTCAACGAGGCCTTCGAGTACCTGATCCAGGAAGAAGAACAGCGGCTCATCGACATGGACCAGGTCACGCGGATGGCAGTCGATCGCGTCGAGAACTCTGGAATCATCTTCCTGGACGAAATTGACAAGATCGCCGGCCGCGAGAGTGGCCATGGCCCCGATGTTTCACGCGAAGGCGTGCAGCGCGACATCCTGCCCATCGTGGAAGGTACGACGGTCAATACCCGTTACGGCATGGTGCGTACCGACCACGTGCTGTTTATCGCGGCGGGTGCTTTCCACGTATCAAAGCCCAGCGATCTGATTCCCGAACTGCAAGGCCGCTTTCCCATTCGGGTGGAATTACAGTCGCTAACCATGGAAGATTTCATCCGCATTCTGACTGAGCCGAAGTCGTCATTGGTCAAGCAGTACACGGCGCTGCTCGAAACCGAGGGTGTGAAGCTGGAGTTCACGCGAGAATCCCTCGACGAGGTGGCTCGTTTCGCCTTTCGAGTAAACGAGGGTACGGAAAACATCGGCGCGCGGCGGCTGCATACAATCATGGAACGCGTCTTGGACGAGATCAGCTTCGAGGCTCCCGAGAAAAAAGGTCAGCAGATCACGGTGGACGGCGACTACGTCCGCAGAATGCTCACCGACATTGTGAAGGACCAGGATCTGTCCAGATACATCCTGTAATTCCCGAGTATTTTCGTTCTGGCCATGCGCTACCAACTCACATTGATAGATGCGCGTCGGACGATCGTATGACTCCTATCATCTCCGCTGGCGGTTCTGCTAAGCTCTCGCTTTCCTGAACACTCCTGATCAGAGGCAAACATGAGGATCGATCGTGATCGCCTGAAATCGCTAATGGCGAAAGAGCGACAGAAGTTTGTCGATGAGCGCCCGAAGTCGAAAGCGCTTTTCGAACGTGCCAGCAAGTCCCTGCTGGCCGGAGTGCCCATGAACTGGATGATGAAATGGGCCGGAGCCTTTCCACCGTTTGTGCGGGAAGCCCAAGGCGCTCATTTCTACGATGTCGATGGTCACCGCTACATCGATCTCTGCCTGGGCGATACGGGCGCAATGACCGGCCATTCTCCTTCGGCGACGGTTTCCGCCGTCACCCAGCAAGTCGGCCGTGGTATCACCCTCATGCTGCCCAGCGAGGATGCGATCTGGGTTGCGGAGGAACTGCAGAAACGTTTCGCTCTGCCATTCTGGCAATTCGCATTAACCGCGACGGACGCGAATCGCTTTTCCATTCGCCTGGCTCGCCACATCACTGGACGATCGAAAATCCTTGTCTTCAACTGGTGTTATCACGGTACGGTCGATGAGTCGTTTATCACCCTCCACCACGGAGTGGCTGAGGCTCGGCGGGGAAACATTGGTCCTCCGGTCGACCCACCGGTCACCACCAAGGTGGTTGAGTTCAACGATGCGGATGCTCTTGAAGAAGCGCTGAAGCCGGGTGACGTTGCCTGTGTGCTCGCCGAGCCGGTCATGACCAACGTCGCCATCGTTCATCCCCAGCCGGGCTATCACCAGGCGATGCGCGACATCTCACGTAAATACGGAACTCTTCTGATCATCGATGAGACTCACACCATCTGTGCCGGTCCCGGAGGCTATTCGCGCGCGCAGAATCTGCAGCCGGACTTCCTTGTCTTCGGCAAGCCGATTGCCGGCGGTGTTCCCGGTGCGGCTTACGGTTTTACCGAGCAGGTCGCCCAGTGCATCTCGGACCGGCAGAGCCTCGAAGATTGCGATACCGGAGGAATTGGCGGCACGCTGGCCGGGAATGCTCTATCTCTGGCGGCCATGCGGGCGACACTCGACAAAGTTCTAACCGCGCCAGCGTTTGAGCGCATGATCCCGATGGCCACCCGTTGGAAGGCGGGGGTGGAAAGCGCAATCAAGGATTTCGGCGTCCCATGGCATGTCACTCAGTTGGGATGCCGCGCCGAATATTTGTTCGCCGCACAAGAACCTCGGAACGGCACTGAGGCGCACGACGCCATGGACTTTGAACTCGAAAGATACCTGCATCTCTACGCCATGAACCGTGGCGTGCTGCTCACCCCGTTTCACAACATGGCGTTGATGTGCCCGGCAACCGCTCCTGATGACATCGACCATCACACCAAGGTATTTCGCGATGGGGTGCGGGCACTGCTAGCGTAATTGTGATTAACGGTGCGCGTCGCTAACCGGTGTGAGTCCCGTGCCATTCCAGACACCGTGTTACTCTCGTATTTCGGCTCAATGAACATTTGCCGCCATCTCTCTGGCGCGCTGTTTGCGTCCTTAGTCACTCTTACTTTCTCCGGATGCGGTGCGCCATCCCCGCCGCTTCCCCCTTCCCTGGAATTGGCAAAACCAGTTACGGATCTGCAAGCGAGCCGTAAAGGATCCAAGGTGTTCC
>JBLNFC010000114.1:0-11256 GCA_050263355.1 Acidobacteriota bacterium | reverse complement strand
AGAACTTTATGGTTCGCAGAGCAAACTTCACCATGCAGGTGGTGTCGTCGAGCACCACCACACCGCCGGAACCGAGCATTGATCCCGCCTTCATGAGGGCATCGAAGTCCATGGGGACATCGATTTCGTCGGGCAGCAGGACAGGTGTCGAAGATCCACCCGGAACGACGGCCTTCAGTTTTCTTCCATTTGGAATGCCGCCACCCACCTCATAGACCATTTTCTTGAGGTTGTAGCCCATGGCCAGTTCGTAAACGCCCGGCCGCTCAAGGTTGCCGCTAAGGCAGAACAGGCGTGTGCCGCCATTCTTGGGCGTACCCAGGTTTGCGTACCAGTCGGCTCCCGCGAGGAGGATATGCGGCACGCTAGCCAGCGTTTCCGCGTTGTTGATAACGGTGGGGCCTCCCCAAAGTCCAACCACGGCAGGGAACGGAGGACGGATTCGCGGAATGCCCCGCTTGCCCTCAAGGGATTCCATCAGTGCCGACTCTTCTCCAACTTCATAGGCGCCCGCTCCACCATGCCAAAAGATATCGAGAGTGCGGCCGCTGCCGAAAATGTTGTTGCCCAGGAAGCCCCGCGCATACGCGTCCTTAAGGGCTTTCTGCATGATCACGCTGAGGTACCGGTACTCGCCGCGAATGTATATGTATCCCGTCTGCGATCCCACCGCGAGCGCAGCGATCATGACGCCCTCGATGACGGAGTGGGGGTCGTGCTCAAAGATCAGCCGGTCTTTACAGGTTCCAGGCTCACTTTCATCGCCATTGCACAACACATACTTAGGCTTGGGCGACTGCTTGGGAACGAACGACCACTTCATCCCGGTATTGAAACCGGCGCCGCCTCGACCGCGCAGGCCAGAGTTCTTGATCTCGTTGATGATTGCATCCGATTCCATCGCGAGCGCCTTCTGCACGGCCTTATAGCCGTCGAGTTCGAGGTAGCGATCGATGTTGGTCGCACCTTGACCAAAGCGTTTCGAAACCACTTTGATCTCGTCGGGATGGGAAACCAGATCGGCCATGTGAATTGTCGAATTACGATTTACGACTTACGATTTGAAACGACTTCTCGCGTTCGAAATCGTCACTCGTACCTCGTCAATCGTAAATTTCTACTGCGTTCCTTTCCTTTTGTACTCGTCCAGCACGCGGTCCATCTTCTCCGGGGTCAGGTTCTCGTGGAAGTCATAGTTGACTTGCGCCGCAGGCGCCCAGCTGCAGGCCCCAATGCATTCCACTTCCTCCAGAGAGAACAAGCCATCTTGCGTCGTGCCTTTGTGACCAATACCCAGCTTGTTCTTGCAATGCGTCAAGATCTCTTCTCCGCCGCGCAGCATGCATGCGATGTTGGTGCAGACTTGCACGTTGTATTTGCCGCGAGGCTTCGTCACCAGCATGGAGTAGTAGCTGATCACGTTGCGTACGTCGAGTTCCGTCAACTCCAAACGGCTTGCGAGCTCCACGATCACGTCATCGCTGAGATATCCGACTTCATCCTGCGCGTACAGCAGCGTCGGAACCAGCACCGAGCGTTTTGTCGGATAATGGGTCAGCATCTCCGTGAAGCGGCTCTCGAATTCTTCAGAGAACTTCATAAACTGCAATCGACCCATTCGTAATTTGAGAATCTAAGAACTACCAAGTTACGGTTCTTACCGGTCTATTTCTCCCAAAACGATATCTATGCTGCCGATGGCTGCCACGACGTCGGCAATAAGGCGTCCCTCGCACATCTTCGGCAACAATTGCAGGTTCGCCAAACACGCCGACCGCATATGCACGCGGTACGGTTTTGCGGTGCCGTCGCTGACGACGTAGTAGCCCATTTCACCCCGGGGAGACTCCACTGCCTGATACACCTCGCCGGCTGGTACGGCGAAACCTTCGGTGACGATCTTGAAGTGATAGATGAGGGCTTCCATCTGGGTCTTCATTTTTTCGCGGTCGGGAAGCACTACCTTGGGCGCGTCCGCCTTAATTGGGCCCTCAGGCATTCCGGCCAGGGCCTGTTGCACGATGCCAATGGATTCTCGGAGTTCCTGGATACGACAGATGTAGCGCGCGAAGACGTCCCCTTCTTTGGCAACCGGAACTTTGAACTGGAACTTGTCATAACTCGAATACGGCATGTCACGGCGCAGATCCCAATCCACGCCACTGCCACGCAAGGTGGGCCCACTGGCTCCGAGCGCGATTGCGTCTTCTGCCGTAATGGTTGCCACCCCCTTGGTTCGCATAGTCCAGATGGGATTACTGGTCAGTAGATTCTCGTATTCATCGATACGAGCAGGGAAGCGATCGGCGAAATGCTTTACTCGTTCGAAGAATCCAAGCGGAGGTTCGAGCGCAATTCCGCCCACACGAAAGTACGAGGTCATCATGCGCTGGCCACTGACCATCTCAAACAGCCGCAGAATATCTTCTCGTTCGCGGAAGCAATACAAGAAGACGGTCATCGCGCCGATATCCAGAGCGTGGGTTCCGAGCCACACCAGGTGCGAGTTGATGCGCGTTAATTCATTCAGCATCACCCTCAGCCACTGAGCGCGGGGAGGGATCTCAAGCCCTAGCAACCTCTCGACCGCCAGGGCGTAACAGAGATTGTTGGTCATCGGGCAGAGATAGTCGATGCGATCGGTGAGGGGAACGACTTGCTGGTAGAACTTTGCTTCACACGTCTTCTCAATGCCGGTGTGAAGATAGCCAATATCCGGCATGACGCGGACAACGGTCTCGCCATCGATTTCCAGCAGCAAGCGCAGGACGCCGTGCGTAGACGGGTGTTGCGGTCCCATGTTCAGGATCATGGTGCGATCCTGAGCGGCATCCATTACGGGTGTCGGCGTCATGTGGGCCATATTTAGCGGTAACCCTCCACCGGGTAGTCTTTTCGCAGAGGGTGTCCTTCCCAATCGTCCGGCATTTGGATGCGACGCAGGTAAGGATGTCCGGTAAAGCGGATTCCAAACAGATCAAATACTTCGCGTTCAAAGAAATTCGCTGCCGGCCACACGGAAGTCACGGATTCAAGCGCTGGGCTGTCATCGCCGAGCCGTACTTTGAGCCGGACGCGTTCCTTGCCAGCGATCGAGAGCAGGTGATAGATGACTTCGAACCGGGGTTCGGACGGATACCAGTCGACACAAGTCACGTCACAAAAGACGTTAAACGGGCACGGTGAAGTGTCCCGCAATACAGCACAGGCTTCCCGAATGTAGGAGCGAGCGATATAGATGCTAAGTTCTTCGCGGTCGAACTTAACACCTTCCACCGCGGCAGGATTCCAGGCCAGGAGGCGCGCCAAAGCAGGATTATCTTTCAGCTGCTCGACGTCGGTGATTGGGGGAGCGAGCGGCATCTACACGCCACCCCGTGAACGTACCGGAGTTGCGCCCCAATCGAGGACCCCCTTCTTCCAAACGTAGAAGAAGCCGACCAGCACGATGCCGATATAAACCAGCATCTCCCAAAATCCGAACATCTTGAGCTCGCGGAGAATCACGGCCCAGGGATACAGGAAGACAGCTTCCACGTCGAAGAGGATAAACAGCATGGCGACCAGGTAGAACTTGACGGAGAATCTCTCCCGGGCATCGCCCTGTGGGGTCATGCCGCATTCGTAGGGTGAAAGCTTGGCGCGAGTCGGTTTGCGGTAGCCGATCAACCAGGAAAGGGTGACAATGGCGCCCGCCAGCAGACAAACGACCAGGAAATGAATCAGTAACGGCAGATAACGGGCGAAGTAATTGTCCGGCATAGGGGAGCTATATATAATTCGCGCAAAGAGGCAACGCTAAACGTTCTAGATTAGAGTTCGCATCCGTTCAGTGTCAAGCGACGCGGGCGGAGTCGCTGGAGTAGATCGTGGGATTCCGCCGCATATGGTCTGCGCTAAAGAAAAAGGACACAATGGTATTCGGTTTTAACACCGATGTGAAACATGGGGACACGATTTACCACGTGCAGAGCGAGGCCCGGCTCGGTGAATTCCTCTTTCAGACACAAGTGTTTGTACGCGGTCGTTGCATAGGCAAGCGGGCAACCTCCTACGCGGACCGAGCGGATGATCCGTTTTTCAGCGATAAGCAGAAAGAAGGTTTCCTCCGCGACCAGCATCGCTATGTTCTCGACGCAATCCGCGACGGGCGTGTCGACGAGGTATTCGACAAGCGTGAGGCTCCGGAGACTCTCGCTGCGGTTAAACAGCTGGATCTACTCTGGGTGAATGCGGACTCGGTTCATGCTAATGGCGGTCTCGTCCTCAAATTGCGAGTGACAGAAGCGGGCTCGCCGGCTTCGGGAGCTAAGCTGGTCTGTCGCTTCGGCCGGCCCGATGGCGAACCGCTCTATTCCCAAGCTGTCAGTGACACGAGTGGCACGGGGGAAATCAAGTTGGAAGTGGAAGAATCAGCACTGGCGGAGTCCGCGGTATTAGTCCAGGCTGAATACAACGGTCGCACCACGACACGCAAATTCCGGCTAAAAAAAGTAGAGGCGTGATTTTCCGTAAGCCAGGGTACAAACTCGCTCCTCCGCTGGCCAAGTTCTAACCGAGCTGCCAGCCAGTCGAGTGCGATGCTGCTAAGCGATTGCCGAAAACAGCTGGCCTTGGGACAATCCTTGTAGTGAAACTTCAGATTAACGGCGAAGACAAGACTTACGATGGCCCGCTCACCCTGGCTACTCTGATTTCGCAGATGGGGCTGAAGGCTGATCGAGTGGCGATTGAATTGAATCTCAGCATCGTTCCGCGCGAACTCTGGCTACAAACCAATCTCAACGAGGGTGACCGCCTAGAAATTGTCCACTTCGTTGGGGGCGGGATTTAGAACAGACATCTCCTCCTTACTGCCTTCGTAATCCCATGCCCGTTCGTCGTCTGCGTGGTGAATACCTGTAGTCAACCCATTGAAACGAGAATCTTTCCTTGACAGGGAACAGTTCGGCCCTAAAATGTTTCAAACATTTTTTAGGTTTTGTGTTTGGGAGCGCATATTGCAAGGACGGTTTACTTCGAGTGAGGTGGTGGCCCTTACCGGAATCACCGCTCGTCAGTTGCAGTGGTGGGACGAGCGCGGCATCGTGGTTCCGGCCCGGGAAGGACACCGGCGCGTGTACTCGATGGAGGAGTTGAGTGAAGTTGCTGTGATCTGCGAACTGCGAGGCCGCGGGTTTCCGCTCCAGCGTGTCCGCAAGGTAATTCGATTTTTGCAAAAGGAATTCGGAAAGAGTCTGGCCGAAACCGTGAGCGGAAGCTCGGAATACCATTTGCTCACCGACGGAAAGACCATCTACCTGGAGACTTCTGCCCGACAGATAGTGGACATTCTTAAGAATGCGCGCCAGCCCATGCTGGCCATCTGCTTGAGCGACACCGTTCGACAGGTTCGTGCGGACATTCGCAGCGCGCGAAAGCGCAACGGTTCTTTGTCTCTGGAGCATCGTAGAAAGACGGCTTCATAGATCGGTTGTCGGATCCACGGAGGCTGAATGGTCGGCGAAATAAACGTCCTGAGTGAATGGATTCCGGAGTACATGGAGCCGGGCACGATTTTCGTGCTGGAGAATGCCGGACACGTTGGTGAGCAGGAAGACCCCTATTGGGCGGTCCTGTCCTGCCCGTCTTGCGGTACATTGGGCTTGATCACCCGCAAGCAAATAGCAGGATTGTTGCCGGTCATCTGCGGTTCCGAGAAGTGCTCAGCGCAGTTCTTCGTCAACGACAACGACATCGTCCCCAGAAAGCCGTTCTAAGCTGGTCATTGGCTATTTGAAAGCGCGGTTGAAGCGAGACGTCCTACCGTGTTAGCTCAGGCGCGATTCTGAGCTTTGGCCTGAGCGGCTGGTATGGGCACGTGTTCTATGATTTCGATCCCGAAACCCTCCAAAGCTGCAACCCGCCGCGGATGATTCGTCAGTAGCCGTATGCGGCTCAGCCCCAGATCTGACAGGATTTGAGCTCCGATGCCGATCTCACGCTGTGTCTTGCGCTCGCTCTCCGGCAATGCGGGGAGGCGACGATCGCGGTGAAAAGAAAGCAGGGTCTTATCGGCAATTTTCTCGGCCGAGAACCCCTTTGAGGTCTGATGCAGGTAAATGAGAGCGCCACGCTCTGCCTGGGCGATAGCTCGCATGGAACCTTCGACCGACGCATGGCAATCGCATGCAGTGGATCCGAAGACGTCTCCCATCAAGCAATGCGCGTGCATGCGCACCAATACCGGTTCTGAGCTGCCCTCGATGTCGCCGCGAGTGAGGGCGATATGGGATTCGCCGCCTTCCACTTCGCTTTCATAAGCCACGAGGCGGAACTCACCGTAAGGTGTCTCGATAAGCGCCTCTCCGACGCGATGGACATAACGCTCATGGGCCATGCGGTAGCGAATCAGTTCAGCCACCGTCAGCATCTTCAACTGGTGAGTGCTGCAGAATTCCGTTAAATCAGGAATCCGAGCCATGGACCCATCATCTTTCATGATTTCGCAAATGATGCCCGAGGGGACCATGCCGGCGAGACGGGCGAGATCGACTGCCGCTTCGGTCTGTCCGGCGCGAACCAAGACGCCGCCCTTGCGAGCGCGCAAAGGGAAGACATGGCCGGGACGAGCTAAGTCAGCAGGGCGGGTAGCAGGATCAATGGCGACCTTTATCGTGCGCGCTCGATCGTAAGCGGAGATACCAGTTGTAACCCCCTCGCGGGCATCGATGGCCTCACAGAACGCGGTTCCGTACTGCGAGGTGTTTTCGGCGGTCATCGGCCCTATACGCAGGTGCTCGAGACGTTCCTCGGTCATCGCCAAGCACACCAATCCGCGGCCATACTTCGCCATGAAATTGATTGCTTCGGGAGTGACTTTCTCCGCAGCCAGCGTGAGGTCGCCTTCATTTTCACGATCTTCGTCGTCAACAACGACGATCATGCGCCCGGCCCGGATCTCTTCCAAAGCAGACGGAACATCGCAAAACGATGTGGCAGGAGTCATCAAAAAAGAATTGTAGCAAAACAGCTGCTCAGGCCTGGAAGCAGCGATCCGTGGCTGTGGGCTAGGCAGCCCGGGGGCGATTGGGGAAGAGCAGAGGTTCCAGAATCAATCTTCGCGCATCTTCGTTGCTAATGCGCTGGTCTGCCGAGTAAAGGTCTGCTCCATTCGATTGCGAACGTCTTATGGAGAGAAAACCGCCCTCTGGAACGGCCGTGTCACCCGCTTTGGATTCGAATGTGTACTGGATGGTGTGGGCGTCGGGATCGGCAATGACTCGCGCTATGACGCCCGGATTGGGATTCGAAATCTGACACTGCTGGTCCGACACGTCGGTGAAATCAGCATCTCCGCCCAGTTTCTGATACTCGTCCAAGTCGCGCTTCAGGCCGGCAACCAAGTCCTGCCATTTCCGGGTGGCCAAAGCTTCAAACCTCATCTCCATAGGGTTCTGGCCCGAACTCCTGGGACTTTCAGACTGTATGCGTTGTTCGAACTGCTCCTGAATCCAACCCATGGACAGCGCAACCTCCAGCTATTGGATGCCCAACCCGAAGGTCAGGTCGGCCGTCCAGCATCGGCGTTGTTGATAACAAAACAAAACGGGCACAGCTGCTCCCAGGAGAAGCCCGCCTCCTGCAAACTGAGGATCCCAGCTGTGCCGCTGGCTAATCGGCCGGCACAAATCCCGGAGTGGTGGATTTCGGTGCAATTGCTTCGTTGAGAATCTGCGCGTTTCCACTCGCGTCCGGGTTGAAAGCCTGGACGATGTTATTCCGTACGGCGTACAACACCACCTCGCTTATGGAGTGCAGGCCGAGTTTCGCCATGATGTTGCTGCGATGTGTTTCGGCAGTCTTTACGCTCAGGTTGAGCATGCAAGCTACTTCTTTGGTGGTCTTGCCTTCGGCCAAAAGTTGTACAACTTGCCGTTCCCGCGGAGTCAGTGTTTCACGGGCCTTAGTCCGCTGTTCGCCCCGTAGTTCGGTAGAGGTACGGGTACTGAAGAAGCTTCCGCTGCGTTGCACGGTCTCAATTGCGTTAACCAGTTCTGAGCCGGCCTCTGACTTCAGCAACAGTCCGCGAGCACCCGCCTGCTGAACCGTTCGGGCCAGCTGCTCGGATTGATACATCGTGAGGAAAAGGATCTTCTGACGGGGATTGTCGCGCAGGATTTGCCGGGCTGCGTCGAGGCCATTCAGATTCGGCATTCCGATGTCCATGGCCACTACATCGGGTTTCGTTTCCGCGGCCATTTTGACTGCCTGCCAGCCATCGGTAGCTTCGGCGCAGACTTCCCATCCAGGATGGGCTTCTAAAAGGGCACGAAGTCCGTGGCGAACGATTTCATGGTCATCGGCAATGAGAATGCGATACTTGAGCATCTCTGTCTCCTTTTGTGCTCGAATCGGTAAAGCGAAGAGCAACTCGGTTGAATGCTGTCCAAGATAACGGACTCTGGTTCTGAGCGGAATCAGCAGGGTTCCCGTATACAGGGGGAAAAGTTGTTTACCCGAGGTAGGGAAGATTCCCTAATGAGCTGTGGAAATTTTCGAAATGGGAGCGGTCAGGCCAAAACGAGGCCCATTCGAATGGCGTATCTGACCAAGCCGGCGGTTTCATGAACATCAAGCTTTTTCATAAGCCGTTCTCGATGCGCCGATGCGGTTTTGGTGCTAATCCCTAGGACGGAAGCCACTTGTTTTGTAGTTTTTCCTTCCGCTACCAGTTGCAAGACTTGGCGCTCACGGGAGCTGAGGTGTGCGATCCCGTCATCCTGGAAGCTGGTGCGGTAAGCTCGTACAACCGCGTCAGATGTTTCTGGACCCAAATATAGAGATCCTTTGGAGACCCTCTGGATCGCTTCCACCAGATCCTTACCGGCCCGCGTTTTCAGGATGAAACCCGATGCGCCTGCTTTAAGTGCCTCCAGAACGTATCGATCCTCGGTGTACATTGTCAGGATCAAAATTCGAGTTAAGGGGGAAACTCGGGCGATTTCGCGAGTTGCATCCAAGCCGTTGAGGAGCGGCATGGAAACGTCGATTAAGGCGACGTCAGGCTTCAGTTCAGTCGCAAGTTGAACGGCCCGGTACCCGTCGGCAGCCTCGCCTACGACCTGGAAGCCATCGCGCTCCAACAGAACGCGGAAACCTTCACGTACCAGTTCGTGGTCGTCCGCCAATAGGATCTTTATCGACATTCTTGCTTGTCGCAAATCGAAGGCGAACTTCTAGTCGCCGGAGTCACCAGTTGCTGGGAGGCGTGGCCTTCCGTGTCGCTTTTGTATCTGCTCTGACAATCAGGGTAAATACGTAAAACACTGTAGTTGTACTCTGGATTTCACGCAAAGCATCTGCCGGTCAGGCAGTTTTCACTATAATTCCACTGCACCATCATCATTTTGAGGTCCCAAATGTCGATCAGCCTGCTCGTGAACGGGGTCCGGCACGGAGTTGATGTCGCTCCTGGCGAGAGTCTGCTTACCGTTTTAAGAGATAACCTGAACCTGACGGGCACGAAATATGGCTGCGGCGAAGGCCAGTGCGGAGCATGCACTGTCCTGCTCGATGGCAAGCCCGCGCGTTCATGCCGAACTTCGGTGAGGGTCGCCGAAGGCAAGGCCATCACCACCATTGAAGGCCTGGAACGCGATGGTCAGCTGCAGGGTGTTCAACGAGCATTTCTGAATCAAGAAGCATTTCAGTGCGGTTACTGCACCTCCGGCATGATTCTGTCGGCGGTGGCGTTGCTCCACGTGAACCCCAGCCCGAATGATCAGGAGATTGTCCGGTTCATGGACGGGAACATCTGCCGCTGCGGCACTTATCCACGCATTGTCGCCGCGATCCGGGAGGCCGCGGGTAGTGCGAGGCGGGGCCGATGAGACAGCCAACCCAATCCGAACAAGAAATCGAACTCCGGCAACACGATGTTCGGCATCTGGTCCACGGTTTTGATCTGGACCGTCGCGATTTTGTCAAACTGCTTGGCGGTGGCCTGCTGGTGTGTCTCTGCGGGCCGAACGGTTTGGCTCAGGAATCAGGCGCTGCACGGTGGGCAGAGGATCTACCCGAAGGCATTGATGCCTGGCTCCATATTGGTGAAGACGGCACAGTGACGGCTTACACCGGCAAAGTGGAAATGGGGCAGAACATTCGCACTTCGCTTGCGCAGCAGGTTGCTGAAGAATTGCGCGTCCCGGTATCCGCAATCTCGCTGGTGATGGGGGATACGGACCTGACGCCTTATGACATGGGCACGTTCGGTAGTCGCACCACGCCGTATATGGGACCTCAGCTGCGTCGGGTTGCGGCAAGCGCGAGAGGCGTGTTGCTGCAACGGGCGGCGGAGCAATGGGAAACTGATCCGTCAAAGCTAGTGATCGCGGATGGCAAGATCACGAATCCAGCAACCCGCGAGACTCTGTACTTCGGAGAATTAGCCAAAGGCCAAAAACTTGTGGCTCTGGTGTCCAAAGACGTGGCGCTGGAGCCTGCACAGGAGTGGCACGTTGCGGGCGCGTCGGTTCCCAAAGTAGATGGCCGAGACTTTGTCACCGGGCGGCACCAGTACACCTCCGACATAAACCGTCCAGGCATGCTTCACGGAAAAGTGCTTCGCCCGAGTGCCTTCGGCGCAACCTTGGCGTCTGTGAACCCCAGTGGAGCGGCCAAAGACTCGAGTGTCACGGTTGTGCAGGACGGCAACTTTGTCGGTGTGGTGGCTCCCACCAGGTCAGCGGCGGAAAGGGCGCTTGCTTCGCTTCAACCGAAGTGGAACGTTAAGCCGCAAGTTTCCGAAACTGAATTGTTCAGCTATTTGAGAAACAAGTCCGAAGCCGACGACGACTCTCGACACGTTGTGGGCTCAGTTGAACAAGGCTACGCATCAGCAGCCAAGACGGTTTCATCGACATACACCGTCGCCTATATCGCGCACACGCCTCTGGAACCCCGAGCCGCCGTAGCCGAGTGGAAGGGCGAGAAGCTTACCGTCTGGACCGGCACGCAGCGGCCATTTGCCGTGAAGACCGAACTGGCGCAGGCGTTCCACATACCCGCGGAGCAGGTTCGGGTGATCGTGCCCGACACAGGATCGGCTTACGGCGGGAAGCACACGGGCGACACAGCCATCGAAGCTGCGCGCCTGGCGAAAGCAGCGGGGAAACCGGTGAAGCTGGTTTGGACACGCGAAGAAGAATTCACCTGGGCTTACTTCCGCCCCGCTGGTGTCATTGATGTGAAGGCTGCGGTCAGCAGCGACGGAGC